>JBQLZI010000242.1:0-3945 GCA_052168195.1 Phycisphaerales bacterium | reverse complement strand
CCTCGAGTTCGCGGGTCGCGCCAAGATCCACGTCCCCGCGACCCAGATCGAGCAGGTCCAGAAGTACGTGGGCGGGCACGGCGGGGCGCCGCCGCTGTCGACCATCGGCGGCACGCGCTGGAAGAACCAGAAGGAGAAGGCCAACGAGGCCGTCCGCGACCTCGCCGCCGAGATGCTCCGCGTGCAGGCCGCCCGCGAGAGCATGCCGGGCATCACGTACCCAGCCGACACCGCGTGGCAGACCGAGTTCGAGGCCGAGTTCCCCTACGACGAAACCGAAGACCAGTTGATCGCGCTCACGCAGATCAAGAAGGACATGACCGCGCACCGCCCGATGGACCGCCTGCTCTGCGGCGACGTCGGCTACGGCAAGACCGAACTCGCCATCCGCGCGGCGTTCAAGGCCGCGGAATACGGCAAGCAGGTCGCCGTCCTTGTGCCCACCACTGTCCTCGCGGAGCAGCACGGGCGCACCTTCTCCGAGCGGTTCGCCGAGTATCCCTTCAAGATCGAGGTGCTCTCGCGCCTCCGCGGCGCCAAGGAGCAGAACGCCGCGCTCGCCGCGCTGCGCAAGGGGCAGGTCGACATCGTGATCGGCACGCACCGCCTGCTCAGCAAAGACGTCCGCTTCGCAGATCTTGGCCTGGTCGTCATCGACGAGGAGCAGCGGTTCGGCGTCGAGCACAAGCAGCGATTGCTTTCCCTGCGCATGACGGTCGACGTCCTCACGCTCAGCGCCACGCCCATCCCGCGCACGCTCCACATGGCGCTGCTGGGCATACGCGACATCTCCTCGCTCACCACGCCGCCGGTCGATCGCCGCGCCGTTGTCACCGAGGTCATCCCCTACAACGAGAAACGGATCAAGCAGGTCATCGCCCGCGAACTCAACCGCGAGGGGCAGGTCTTCTTCGTGCACAACCGGGTGCACAACATCCACCGCGTCGCCGACGACGTGCAGAAACTCGCGCCGAGCGCCCGCGTCGTCGTCGGCCACGGGCAGATGCCGCCCCACGAACTCGAATCGGTGATGATGAAGTTCATCACTCGCCAGGCGGACATCCTCGTCTCGACCACCATCATCGAGAGCGGCATCGACATCCCGACCGCCAACACGATGATCATCAACGACGCCGACCGCTTCGGGCTCGCCGAGCTCCACCAGTTGCGCGGTCGCGTCGGGCGTTCCAAGCACCGTGGGTACTGCTACCTGCTGCTCCCGGCCGATCGCCCGACCACCGACAAGTCCGCCAAGCGCCTCCGCGCCATCGAGGAGTACTCGATGCTCGGCGCCGGCTTCAAGATCGCGATGCGCGACCTCGAGATCCGCGGCGCCGGCAACATCCTCGGGCCCGAGCAGTCCGGCCACATCGCCGCCGTCGGCTACGACATGTACTGCCGCCTGCTCGAAACCGCCGTGCGCGAACTCCGCAACGAGCCGACGCGCGACCCCGCCGAGGTCACCGTCGAGATCGGCCTCACCGGCGCGCTGCCCAAGGCGTACATCGCGAGCGACTCGCGCCGCATGGAGGCCTACCGGCGCATCGCCCGCGCCCGCGACCTCGACGAACTCGCGCGCGTCGAGCAGGACCTCAAAGACGCGTACGGCGACCTCCCGCAGGTCGCCCAGCGCCTCGTCGACCTCGCGCAGGTCAGGATCGGCGCGTTCGAACGCGGGGCGCTCTCGGTCGCGCTCGTCGAGCAGGACGTCGTCTTCCGCACGCACGACCCCGCGCCGCTCGTCGCCGCGCTCGAAGGCGCGAAGGGCACCGTCCGCGTCGTGCGACCGATCGCCCCGCCCCAGAAGGCGTCGAAACCAGCGGCGAGTCGCGGCGTCCCCGGCGCGAAGCCCGCTGATCCCGGGCCGCAGGTCGTCGAGGTGTTCTACCGCCCGCCGCCGAACTTCCTCGAAGGCACGACGCTCCTCACCGTGCTGCGCCGCCGGCTGAACCCGCAGCGCGAGGTCGCGAACGCCTGATCGGTTCGTGTTCGGTCTGTCGCGCGCATTCGTTCAAGCGGCGCCGGTCCTTCGCGCCGATGCAACCGTGCACGCCGCCGAATACACTGCGGCCATGCCCAGCGGAAAGGACGCCGACAACCCCATGGTCGCCACACGGATGACGCTGCCCGCGACCCGCGAGTCGCTCACGCACAAGTTCTCGATCGGGGGTCACGAGGGCTACCTGACCATCGGCCTTCACGAGGACGGCCGCCCGGGCGAGGTCTTCCTGAAGATCTCCAAGGAGGGCTCGACGATCAGCGGGCTCTGCCAGGCCTACTGCCGCGCGTTCTCGCTCGCGCTGCAATACGGGCTGCCGCTTGAGGAGGCCATCCGCCGCTTCAAGGGCATGCGCTTCGAGCCGCTGGGCATGACGAGCAATCCCGACGTGCCCGAGGCGTCGAGCGTGATCGATTACATCGCGCGGTACCTCGAGGTCGAGTTCGTGGAGCGCGCCCGCCGGCTCTGAGTTCGCTCAGGCGTGGATCAGCGTGCCAATCGAGCGGCCCTCGACCACCGAGCGGATGTTCCCGGGCTTCTTGAAGTCGAAGACCAGCACGGGCAATCTCTGCTCCTTGCACATCGCAAGGGCGGTCGCGTCCATGATCTTCAGGCCTTTGCTCAGCGCCTCATCGAAAGTGAGTTTCTCGTAGCGCGTCGCCTTCGGGTCTTTCACGGGGTCCGCGGAGTAGACGCCGTCGACTTTGGTCGCTTTGAGCACGACGTCGCAGTCCAGTTCCGTGGCGCGGAGCGCGGCGCACGTGTCCGTCGTGAAGAACGGGTTGCCCGTCCCGCCCGCGAGCACCACGACGTTGCCCTTCTCCAGGTGGCGTATCGCGCGGCCACGGATGAACGGCTCGGCGACGGCGTTGATCTCGATCGCGGTCATGCACCGCGCCGGCTGGCCGAGCGTCGCGAGCATCTCCTTGAGCGCCAGCCCGTTGATGACCGTGCCCAGCATGCCCATGTGGTCCGCCGTCGCACGGGGGATCTGGCCGGCCTGCGCGAGCGTCGCGCCGCGGATGATGTTTCCTCCGCCCACGACCACCGCGACCTGCGCCCCGGTTTCGACGGCCGCAACGACCTCCCGAGCGATCAACTCGAGTTCCGACGAATCCACGCCCATCTCGCCGCCTGACGAGAAGGCCTCGCCGCTGAGTTTCAGCAGCACGCGCTGGAAACGCGGCTGCCGGTCGGAAGCGGTGCGGGTCGAGGGAGCGTCTGCGGGGGCTGTGGGCATGTCGGGCGGATCGTACCCGGGATTTCCGCCCGCTTCGCGGAACCCCGGCCCACCCGGTCGATGTATCACTGAGAGCGACCTTCCCGTATTCTTCCGGTGAGCGTGCCACGAATGAGCGATCAGCCAGCAGCACAACCATCCGCAGCCGCCGCCGAGGCGTCGTCGCGCCGCCGTCTCGGCCCGATCGCGCGGCTTGCGCTGTGGGTCTCGAGCGCGGGATCGGCGGGGCTCGCGCTCTCGATCGTGCTGCACATCCTCCTCGGCGCGGCCGCCGCGACGATCGTCGTGTCCAGCGGCGGCGGGGGGCGCGGCGACGGCGTCATCCCCACCGGCGCGCAGGGCCTGGCCGTGGAGACCACGCTCGTCGATCTCCCCGTCGACGCGTTCGACGCCGGGGCAGAGACCGACTTCAGCGACCTTCCCGCGATCGAGACGCCCGACGTCGACCTCACGCAATTGGCGGGCGGGGCGGGCGTCCAGATCGATCTGCCCAGCGCCGCGCCGGGCTCGCTCTCGAACCTCGCGGGCTCCGGGCTCGGCGGCGGATCGGGCGACGGTTTTGGCGACGGTATGGGCGACCTGGGCGCGGGAGGCGGCGGCGGCGGGGGAGGCGGCGCGAAGTTCTTCGGCGTCGAAGCACGCGGCTCGCGCTTCGTGTACGTCGTGGACCTCTCCGGCTCCATGGACGGGCAGCGGCTCACTTCGC
>JBQLZI010000241.1:0-3967 GCA_052168195.1 Phycisphaerales bacterium | reverse complement strand
TGCGGTCGGCGCGGGTGGCGCGCGACGCGGACCACGTCCCACGGCTCGAGGTTGTTGTACAGCGTGCGCAGGGCCTCGCGATATTCGTCGCGGGCGGCGTCGAGGGCGGCCTTGTCCGAATCGTTCTCGGCCAGCGCGGTGAGCGCCTCGACCTTGCGCTCCAGTTCGTGGAGCGGCTTCTCGCATTCCAGCACGTGCGCGATCGCCATCGGGCGGTGTTCTCCGGCAGAAAGGCGGACAGAGAGGATACGCGCCCCGGTCCCGGCGTGCTCCCGCGCCGCGGGCGGATCCCGTCCCATATCCTCGGTCGATGAGCGAGAATCACGCGAACAACGGGCTGGTGGTGATCGGATTCGGGTCGATGGCGTCCGCCGTCGTGGAAGGGGCGATCCGCTCCGGGGTGCTCAGGCCGGAATCCGTCGCCGCGGTGAACCCGGGCGAGGGCGGCAGAGCCCGCTCCGTAGCGCTCGGGTGCGCCGCGTTCGCGCGCACGGCGGACGCGCTCCGCGCGTTCCCCGAGGCGCGCGTGATGCTCGGGGTCAAGCCGCAGAAACTCGCCGAAGTCGCCGCCGAATCGCAGGGCCTCGCGAAGGACCGCTGCGTGCTCTCGATACTCGCCGGCGCGACGGCGGCGTCGATCGGGGCAGCGCTCGGAACGGGCCGGGTGGTGCGCGTCATGCCCAACACCCCGGCCAAAGTGGGGAAGGGGATCACGGCGATCGCCAGTGATTCCGACGCGCCGCAAGAGGACCTCGCGTTCGCGCGCGACCTGTTCGGCGCCGTCGGCGAGGTCGTCGAGATCCCCGAGTCGCTCGTCGACGCCTTCACGGGCGTCTGCGGCAGCGGTCCGGCGTACGTCTTCTACCTCGCGGAAGCGATGCAGCGGGGCGCACGGGACGTCGGATTCGACGACGCGACGGCGGACCGCCTGGTGCGCGCGACCATCACCGGGGCCGCGGCGCTGCTCGACGCCGATCGCGACCACTCCGCGGCCGAACTCCGCGCGCTGGTGACGAGCAAGAAGGGGACTACCGCCGCCGCGACCGACACGCTCGATGCGCACGGCGTGGTGGATGCAGTGACCAAGGCCGTCGTCGCCGCGCGCGACCGGGGCCGCGAACTCGCTGGTCAGTAATCCCGGCGGCAGAACACCCAGCACGCGATCGCAAGAATGAAGGCCTCGAAACCGAGCGACGTGCCCACGATCCACCAGACCGATCGCTCACGCTGGCGACGCACGAGGTCGCGCGCCAGTTCGTCCTGATCGACGCGCACGCCCAGTTCGGCGTCCTCGCGCGACATGTCGGGCATGTTCTGCCCGCCTCCGCCGTCGTCGAGCATCATCTGCTCGAGTTCGGCCATGTCGATGAGGGTGCGCTCCGTGAGTTGCACCGTCTCAGTCGTCTTGGGGAGCACCGTCTTCGCGATCCACACGCCGTTGTGCCATTTCGCGACGGTGGTCGCCGACTTCTCGACCTCCACGAGCCGTTCTTCCAGGCGGTCGAGACGCGCCTGGCGACCCTCGGGGGTGATCATCCCGTCGCGCAGCGCATTCATGATGCCGGTGCGGCCCTCGCCGTTGGACGCCTCGAACTTCTCGCGTTCCTCGGCGACGAGCCGCTCGTACTGCTCGACCCGCTGCTCGGTGAACATCCGGAACGTCAGCAGGCCCTGCTCCGCGGTATTGACCGCGAAGAGCGCGAACCAGAACAGCGCGGTGAGGATCAACGCCGCGATGGTCGAGCGCGTCACCAGCCCGATCAGCGCGCACACGCAGAAGAGGTACGAGAAGAACGCGATGACCAGGGGGATCGCGATGAACAGCGAGGGCTCCCAGACTTCGGCGCGGATGCCTAGCACGAAGAAACTCGCGGTGCAGAAGACCGAGACCTGGAGCGCGACAAACAGCAGGCCGGTCATGTACTTGGTGAGAAACAGCCGCAGACGCGAGATCGGCTTCGCGAGCATCACCGGCAGCGACCCGCCGGTGACGAAATCGGGGATCATCCCGGCAGTGCTCACCAGCGCGAGGATCGTCGCGCCCCACGCCAGCCAGAAACGGATGCCCAGGTTGGTGAAGAGGAGTTGCTTGTAGAACATCTCCTTGGTGATCACCGTGGTGTTCAGGCCGAAGGGAATCTCCCAGTGGAAGATCGTCAGCCCCTGCGCGTTGATGCCCACGGCGGCGAAGGCTACGACCATCAGCCCCGACAGCACCAGCGTGATCCAGAACAGTTTCTTGGCGTTCAGTTCGCGGTACGCGTCGAGCACCAGCGCAAAGGTCTGGGTGAGCATCAGCGTCCTCCCTTCGAACGCTTGCCCCGGGCGGCGCCGACGCCGGTGGCCTTCCCGCTCTCCGGATCGATGATCGCCTCGATGAACAGGTCCTCCAGCGAAGGCCGGACGGGCCGGATCGACCGGATCACCGCGTCGTGCCTGCGCAGCGCGTCGAGGATCGGCTGGACGGCGGCGGGGTCGGTCCCCTCCACGCGGATCATCGTTCTGGTCGCTTCGATCCACCGGCCGCTCTCGAGCGAGCCCTTGTGCGTCTCGCCGTCGCGTTCGACCAGCACGCCGGGGAGCGCGCGGCCCGCGAACGACGACGCGTGCTGGTCATCGGTGACGACCAGTTCGATCTCGTAACGCTGCTTGCCCAGCGCGAGTTCGTCGAGCGTGCCCCCGGCGCGCACCTGCCCCTGCACGAGGATCGACACTCGGTCGCAGACCATCTCCGCCTCGCCCAGCAGATGGCTGTTGAGCACCACAGTCTTCCCGCGCCGCTTGAGCTCGACGAGCAGTTCGCGGATTTCCCGGCGTCCCACCGGGTCGACGCCGTCGGTCGGCTCATCCAGGAAGATCAGTTCGGGGTCGTTCATGAGCGCCTGCGCGAGCCCGATGCGCTGCTTCATGCCCTTCGAATAGGTCTGCATCCGCTTGCGACGCCACTCGCGCATGCCCACCAGGTCGAGCAGTTCGTCGGCCTTGCGCTTCCGCGCTCGTCTGGGCATCTTCGCCATCGCGCCGAACACGTCGAGCACCTCCTCGCCGCGCAGGTACCCCGGGAAGTTCGGGTTCTCGGGCAGATACCCGATCCTGCCGAGCGTGGACCGGTCGCCGACCTTCGCGCCGAGCATCGTGCCGCTGATGCTGCTCGGGCGCACGATGGTCAGCAGGATCTTCACGAGCGTGCTCTTGCCCGCGCCGTTGGGCCCGAGCAGGCCGAAGATCTCGCCCTTGTGGACGCGCAGGGAGGCGTCGCGCAGGGCGCGCACCTTCCCCCGATAGGTCTTGGTCACCCCGTTCAGGTCGATCGCCAATTCGCTCACGCGTCGCCGCTCCTTCCGCCTGCCCCGCCAGCGGGTGTTCGGATTCGCTCAGCCGCGCTTTCGCGCGACGATGTGAAACACGTGCCAGTGCTTCGGGGTGTTCATGCAGTCGCCGCCGTCGCGTTCTTCCTCCTGGAAGTGCTCGACGTCGAAGGCCGCCAGCAGTTCATCGACCCGTGCGCGCGTCTGGTGTGAGCGATCGGGGAGCGAGGCCCAGGTGTCCCGCTCGCCGAAGAGTTGCCCCGCGAACCGCCCGCCGGGCTTCACGGATTGCACGATCCGCGCCCAGACCTCGTCGAACCGCGATGGATCGACGAAAGGCAGCGAAAAACTCGCGTTCAGCAGATCGCAGGGGGGGAGTTCGGCGTCCTCCATCCGCGCCACGACCGTCTCGAACCGCCCCGGGTCCTTCGCGGCGCGGGGGAAGTCCGTCCGGCGCTTCAGGAACTCGAACGCCGAATCGTGGCCGTCGATCGCGAGTACCCTCCAGCCGCGCCGGAGCAGTTCCGCGCTGTCGCGGCCCTCGCCGCAGCCCAGATCGATCGCGAAGCCCGGCTCGCCGCCGTCCTCCTCAAAGCGTCGCAGCGCCTCGATCAGCGTCTCCCGCGGCGGTTTGCCGAGCACCACCTCGAAGTACCCGG
>JBQLZI010000240.1:0-3970 GCA_052168195.1 Phycisphaerales bacterium | reverse complement strand
CGGCCTACATGGGGCAGTCATTCAGCCGCGCGATGAGCGACTCGGCCGAGGCCGGCGCGGCGCCCACGACCCCCGCGGCCCCCGCGTTCGGCGGGACGCTCGTCGGACAGAACGCGGCCGGAGCGGCGGCGTCGGGCGAGCAGTTCCGCTACGAGATCGCCCAGCCCGTAGACGTCGCGGCGAAGTCCAACGCGATGCTGCCGATCGTCGCGTCGCCCGTCGAGGGTCGGCGCGTGTCGATCTACAACGCCAACGACCTTGCCGAGCACCCGATGCGCGGCGTGGAGTTCACGAACACGAGCGGCGCCGACCTTGCGGCGGGGCCGATCACGGTCTACGACGGCGACTCCTATGCAGGCGACGCGCAGGTCGGGTTCACGAGCCGCGGGCAGGATCGGATCCTGAGTTACGCGGTCGATCAGGACGTGCGCGTGCTGCGGGAGGTCACGGAATCAACCCGGACGCTCCGGGTGAGCATCGTCAAGGGCGCGTTGGACTGTCTTACCGCAACGGAATCCGTCACTTCGCTCACATTGGTCAACCGCGATCAAACGCGTGGACGAACCATCCTGATCGAGGAATCCAAGAAAGGCGGCCCTTGGAAACTGACCACGCCGGAGCAGCCCGACAGCGAATCAGAAACCCTGTACCGTTTCCGTATCGAACTCCAGCCCGGGGAGACCAGGGACTTCGAGGTGGTTCAGACATGGACACGCCTGCAGAAACTGAACATCACCGATACGCCCGGTCAGGCGACGCCGTACATGCGTCAGGGCCAAGGTGCGTCGCCAGCGGTCATTGAGGCGCTCCGAGAGGGATTCCGGCTGCAGCGGGTGTACGAGGAACTCGCGCGTCAAGTTGACCGACTCGACCATGAACGCGACGAGATCACCAGGGATCAGGCGCGCATCCGCTCGAACATGGGGCCGATCGATCGAAACTCGGATCTGTATTCTCGGTACATGCGCGCGCTGAACGAGCAGGAAGACCGGCTCGACGCCATAACGCAAGAGCGGGCCGACCTTGTCGCGAAGCGATCCGCAGCGCTCAACGCCTTCCGCGAATACTTCTTCAACCTGACCGTCGAGTGACGATTCACCCCTCGGCGCGGAGCCGGTCCAGCAACTCGCGAACAGTGACCCCGAGCGTCGGGTGCACGGCCTCGGCGGCGACCTCGGCGAGCGGCAGGAGCACGAAGTCCCGCTCGTGCATCCGCGGGTGGGGAACCGTCAGCCCCTCGTCGTCGATCACGCGGTCGGCGTAGAGCAGCAGATCGAGGTCGATCGTGCGGGGCGCCCAGCGTTCGCCCGCGGCGCGGTCGCGGCCGAGTTCGCGCTCGATGCGCAGGAGCATCTCGAGCAGGTCGCGGGGTTCGAGGTTCGTCTCGATCGCCGCCGCGCCGTTGAGGTACGGGGGCTGGGGCGGCGAGCCGGGGATCACCAGCGCGGGCGTCTCGATCAGCGAAGAGACGGCGCGCACGGCGACCCGCGGTTGCGCGTCGAGGAGTTCGATCGCCCGGGCGATCGTCTGCGCGCGGTCGCCCAGGTTCGCCCCGAGGCCGACGGCGGCGAGGACGGACGCGGGATGGCCTGAGTCGTGTTGCATGAAAAGGAAAGCCGCCCGCATCGTTCGACGCGGGCGGGCGAAAGTCGACAGTTGGATTGTGGGTCGGCCGGTCAGGCCTCGACGGGCTCGAACTCGCGCTCGCGGTGCTGCATCTGCGCCTTGAGACGGGCGAGGATCGAGGAGTGCATCTGGGAGACGCGGGACTCGGAGAGGTCGAGGGTGGCGCCGATTTCCTTCATGGTCATCTCCTCGAAGTAGTAGAGGACGATGATCAGGCGCTCGGCGCGGGAGAGGCCGCGGGTGATGAGGTTGCGCAGGTCGTTGCGCTGGGCCTCGCTGAGGGGATTCGACTGGGTGTCGTCGCGGATGACGTCGATCTCGTGGAGTTCGCGGCTGCTGTCGCCGCCGACGACCTTCCGGGAGAGCGAGAACACGCCGACGGCGCGGGAGTCGCGGTTGAGTTTCTTGTATTCCTCGGTGTCGGCGCCGAGGAGGTCGGCGAGTTCGTTCTCGGTGGGCGCGCGGCCGTGGGCGAGCAGGAAGCGGTTGCGCGCTTGGTTGACCTTGGACGAGCGCTGGCGGACGAGGCGGGGCACCCAGTCCATCGAGCGGAGCTCGTCGAGGATGGCGCCGCGGATGCGCGAGGCGCAGTACGTCTCGAACTTCACGCCGCGGTCGAGTTCGAAGGACTCGATCGCGTCCTTGAGCCCGAAGAGGCCGGCCTGCACGAGGTCATCGACGTCGACCTCGTCGGGAAGGCGGGTGTGAATGCGCTCGGCGTTGTAGCGCACGAGGTGCATGAACCGCTCAAGGAAGTAGTTGCGGATCGCGAGCGACTTGGTCTTCTGGAAGTGGATCCAGATCTCGCGGGGCTCGATCGCGTCGAGCGCTTCCTTGGTGATCTCCGCCTCGGGAGGGAAGGAGAAGCCCTTCTTCGACCGCTTGGGTTTGGCGGGGGCGGGGGCGGGATCGGTTTCGGTGCTCGCGCGCTTCGCCGGGGAAGCCGCGCCGCGTTTGGAACCGCTGGCCTTGACGCTCGTCGGCATGGTCCTCTCCTTGACCATCAGAACCGCAGGGAGATGTTCCGAGACGCCGCGTGCGACGAATCGGGGAGTGCGCGCGCCCATCCGTGGGCCGCCGATGTGGCCCGCAGTATACATGGCGCTTCACTTTGCACAAGATGGGAACGGGGGTGATGTCTCATTACTTTTGTCTTTTTTTGCGCCTCACGCGGCCCGCGCTCTTGGGGGCGCGTCGACGGGCGAGACGGGGATGGGCGCTTCGTCGACTTCGAGCACCTCGGCGGGCGCGGACGAAGCCGGGGTTTCCTCGTGGCGCAGCCGTTCACGGAGGACCATCTCGAGCGCCGAGCCGACCATGCGCCCGACGACGTAGCAGATGACCATCGCGGCGAGGGCGCGGGAGACGGTGTTGTCGACGGTGTTGCCCGAGAACATCCCGGTGAAGATCGCGACGGCGAACGCGGACGAAGCCGTGCAGCACGCGACCAGGCGGGCGGGCAGTCCCTTGATGGATGCATTCACTCTCGATCCCTCCGCCGCGGCGATGCGGCCGGCCCAGAGGGATCGGACGATCGGGGACGCGGCTTAAGCCGTCCTTGCCGAATTTGCGTTTCCCGCGCCGCGATTGCGCGTCGGGAGACTCAAGAGCCGCCTGACGAACCCTCCGCGGGCGTTCCCGGACGGAGCGTCCTCAAGCGGGACTCCAGCGAGCAAGTCGCGAGCCAGCAGATCGATGCGTTGCGAGGCCGGCTTCTTCGCGTGCTCGAGCATGAACGGCTTGCGCCCGCGGACCGCCTTGTGCACGCATTCGTCGCGGGGGATCCACCCCGAGAGCAGCGGGCGGATGCCGAGGAAACGCTCGCAAACCCCGGCGATGCGCTCCTGCGCCGCCATCGCCTCACGGGCGTCCTCGGCCATGTTCACGACGATGCCCACCCGGCGCGGGTCGACTTTCGGGAGCGCGTCGTTCGCGCCGCCCGACCCCACGGCGACCTTGATGAGCGCGTACGCGTCGGTGATGGCCGTCGGCTCGGGCGTGGTCACGACGAGGCAGCGGTCGGCGGCGGCGAGGAACGAGAGGACCGCGCTGCCGATGCCGGCGCCGCAGTCGATCAGCAGCACGTCGGCGCCGTGATCAAGGTCGCCAACGCGCTCAAGCACTGCGTTGACAGAGTGTTCCGATGCGTCGACCAGCGACGCGATGCCCGCCGCCCCGGGGATGAGGCGGAATCCGCCCGGCGCGTCGACGGCGATGTCGTCGATGTCGCGCGTGCCGGCGAGGACGTGCCCGAGGTGCCCGTGCACGCGCACGCCGCAGAGCACGTCGGCGTTGGCAAGCCCGAGGTCGGCGTCGAGGAGCGCCACCCGCGCGCCCCGGCGGG
>JBQLZI010000239.1:0-3989 GCA_052168195.1 Phycisphaerales bacterium | reverse complement strand
CGAACGGCGAACTGGGGTACTACGTCGTGGCCGACGGCGGCCCGCGCGCCTGGCGCGTGAAGACCCGCCCCCCGTCGTTCATCAACTTCGCGCTGGTGAGCAAGATGCTCGAAGGGCACATGCTCGCCGACACGGTGGCGGTGATCGGCTCGCTGAACATCGTCGCGGCGGAGTTGGATCGGTAAACACCGGCGTGCTGCCACAGATCTGTGGAATCTCACGCACTTTGCGGGGTCGCGCTTCCGATGTCGGGCTCTGCTCGGTAGGTTGACTCGGCGTCGCGGCGCGCCCGGATCCGGTTCCGGGCGGCTGGCGGCGAGAGACCGCGCCCGGGTGATTCGTGCGCTCGCCGGCGGGGCGCTTCGAGGGGACTCCCACAATGGACCGACTCGCCGCTTGCGTTTCGTTCGCGTTCGCTGTCTCGTGCTCGTGCGCTTCCGCGCAGCACACCGCGGGCGCCTCGCCGACTCCCGCGAGCATCCCCTTCCCCCACCCGGTCATCAGCGAGATCCTCGCGCAGGTGCCCAACACCAACGACGTGGACCCTTCGCGCGACAACCTCCGCGACGCGGTGGGCGACGAGTTCATCGAACTCGTGAACCCCCACGACCGCTCGATCGACCTGACCGGGTATACGCTGGCCGACGCGCTGGCGATCGCGCACCCGGAGGACGAACGCGGCGTGCGCTTCGTTTTCCCGCGCTTCACCCTCGGGCCGGGCGAGGCGGTCGTGGTGTTCAACGGCTACCGGACGAGCGTCATGGGCGCGCACGGCAACGCGAACCAGGCGCCGCGGGAGCGCAACGAGAAGTTCGAGGACGCGTGGGTGTTCTCGATGCTCAACGCGACCCGCTTCCGCGCCCTGAACAACTCGGACGAGATGGTCGTGCTGCTCGACCCGAGCGGGACCGCGATCGACGCCGTCGTCTGGGGCGAACCGGACGCCGCGGTCCCCGAGGGCTGCCTGCGGGTCGACCATCCCGGCCGGTCGAGCGGGGGGTCGCTGGTCCGCGCCGCCGCCGACGGACCGATCGAGCACCACGCCGCGATCGGGACCGCGGCGTACAGCCCGGGGCGCCCGTTCGCGGGCAAGACCGAGCGCGAGAACGACTGAGCGACACCTGTATCGCGACGACCCTCTCCCTTAAGGGGAGAGGGTGGGACAATCGGCTATCATCGCGACATGGCCTGGATCGCAAAGCCCTCCGGAACCGCGCAGATCGCCCGCCGCAGCGAGCCCTATTTCACGCAGGCGCTCCAAGACCGAGCGAGCAAGGAGATCCTGCCGAAGTACGCGACCAAACAGGGCGCGCTGCTCTCGGTGCTGCACCTCGTGCAGCACGAGCACGGGTGGCTGCCCCATCAGGCCCTCGAGGAGATCGGCGAGTTCCTGGGCCTCGCCGCGGCCGAGGTGCTCGACACCGCCTCGTTCTACGAGGAATACTGGCTCAAACCCAAGGGCAAGCACATGATCGCGGTCTGCCGCTCGATCGCGTGCGAGTTCTGCGACGCGTCGACCGTGACGGACATGTGCCGCGAGAAACTCGGCATCGAGGTCGGGGAGACCACCGACGACGGGAAGTTCACCCTCGTCGAACTGGAGTGCCTGGGGGCGTGCGGCGGCGCGCCGGCCGCGCTCTTCGACGAGACGCTCCACGAATTCATCACGCCCGAGCAGGCGGCGAAACTCATCGACGACGCCAACGCGGGCAAACTCGACTCCGGCCACCACTGAGCCATGCCCTCCGGCAAGCGCACATCCCTCGCGCGGTCGCTCGGGGAGTTCTTCGGGCACATCCGGGCGGGCGTCCGCGCCAAACCGGGCGAGTCCGACGGCGCCCGCCGCCGCCAAGTCTCACGGACCGTGGACGAGGAAACCGTCGACACGCCCCGCGGCAGGGCGACGCTCCGACGCACGGTGATCGAAGAGATCGAACTGCCCGCGGAGCGGCTCGAACGCGAGTGAATCTCTGAGGAGTTGCTCAATGCGACTGTTGCTTCCTTGTTTCGTTCTTGCATCGACAGCGCTCTTCACTTCCACCCTCACGGGGTGCGCGATGGATGACAACTCCCCGCACGGCGCTCTGCGGGAGGTCGACCGCGTCTCCGCCCTTGAGGGCGAGTGGACGCTCGTCGCGATCGATGGCCGGACGCTCGATCTCGCGGAGTCGCAGGTCCGGCGTGCGCCGTCGCTGACCATCGCCGACGACGGCGCCGCGGGCGGGTTCTCCGGGGTGAACCGCTTCAGCGGGCGGATCTCGCTGAATACGGACGGCGGCGCCCTGTTCGGGCCCATCGCCGCGACCAAGATGGCCGGCCCGCCCGGCGCGATGGGCATCGAGCGGGCGTATTTCCACGCGATGAACCGCGTGAACGAGGCCCGCGTCGGCGAGAACCGGCTCGTGCTGCTCGCGGACGGCGCGGAGGCGCTGGCCTTCGAGCGGGCCGAGTGACCGCCCCGCGCGAACAGGACCGTGCCCGCGGGTTGGGGCGACCGGCGCCCGACCCTACAATCCGGACCCGTTTCCCGGCCGAAGACCCTCGGCCGCGTCTGTGAGCCCGTCCCCGCGTCGCGCGAAGGCCGATCCACCATGCCCATGACCGAAGGCATCCTGACGAAGCGCATCCCCTCCTACCCCTTCGGGGCCGAGCGCGAGCGCACCTACATCGGCTACGACGAATACACGAAGACCGGCGGGTACGAGGGGCTCAAGGCCGCCCTCCAGATGAAGCCCGAAGAGGTCGTGTCCATCGTCAAGGACTCCAACCTCCGCGGCCGCGGCGGCGCGGGCTTCCCGACGGGCCTCAAGTGGACGTTCCTCCCGCCTCCGGACGGCGAGCCCCGCTACTTGGCGATCAACGCCGACGAGTCCGAGCCCGGGACCTTCAAAGACCGCCTGCTGATGGACTTCGATCCGCACAGCGTGCTCGAAGGCATTGCGATCTGCTGCTACGCCTGCAAACTCGACGTCGCGTACTTCTATATCCGCGGCGAGTACCACCACCAGGCGCGCATGATGGAGCGCGCCATCAAGGAGGCGTACGAGTACGGCGTGTTCGGCGGCAAGGGCCTGCTCAACGGCGCGACCACCGGGACCGGTTCCGCCGTCATGGTCGAGTGCCACCTCCACCGCGGCGCCGGCGCGTACATCTGCGGCGAAGAGACCGCGCTGCTCGAATCCCTCGAAGGCAAGCGCGGATGGCCGCGCAACAAGCCGCCCTTCCCCGCGCTCAAAGGCCTGTGGGGTCGCCCGACCATCATCAACAACGTCGAGACCCTCGCCCACCTGCCCAGCATCCTCGAGCGCGGCGCGGACGGCGTGAAGTGGTTCCAGTCGTTCGGCACGCCCGGCTCCGCGGGAACCAAACTCATGGGCGTCTCGGGGCACGTGAACCGACCGGGCGTCTTCGAGTGCGAACTGGGCATCCCGCTCAGCGAACTCGTCAACGACCACTGCCAGGGCATGCGCGGCGGGAAGAAGTTCAAGGGCGCCATCGCCGGCGGCGTGAGCACCGGCATCCTCGGGCCCGACCAGTTCGACGCGCCCATGGACTTCGACATCGGCAAGAAGTACGGCGTGCTCGGGCTGGGCACCGCCTGCCCCACGATCTTCGACGAGGACACCGACATGGTGGCCGTCGCGCGCAACATCGCCCGCTTCTTCGCGCATGAGTCGTGCGGCCAGTGCACCCCCTGCCGCGAGGGCTCGGCCTGGCTCTACAAGATCCTCCAGCGCGTGGAGAAGGGCGACGCGAAGTCCAAGGACCTCGACATGGCCCTCGAGATCGCCACCAGCATGGGCGCCATGCCCGGCACGACGATCTGCGGCCTCGCGGACGGCAACAACTGGGCCGTGCGCACGATCATGAACAAGTACCGCGACGAGTTCGAGGCCCGTGTGAAGCCCTCGTTCGTGCCGGTCACGATGACTGTGGGCGCGATGGCGAAGGGCTGATTCGCAGCCCCCGCTGAAATCCCCGCTCCGAAC
>JBQLZI010000238.1:0-4003 GCA_052168195.1 Phycisphaerales bacterium | reverse complement strand
ATTCATTGCCCATCAGCGGCCAGGTCGAAAAGGCGTAGCCGGCCTCGAGCCCGGCGGTGAACGCGCCGAACAGGATCTGGATCGCCAGCACGAGCAGCACGACGAACCCGAACATCGTCATCCGGGCCGGCTTCGCGGCCGCGTCCCGGTCCAGCGCGAACAGGTCGAGCGCCGTCCAGACGAGCCCGCCGAGGATGAACAGCGCGACGACGCGGGCGAGGTCGGGATCGGCGATCATGCCCGGGAGCGCGGCGCCATGCTCGAAGAGGTCGCGCGTGCGGCGCACCAAGGGGCGAAGGGCACGGATGTACGCGACGCGCGCGGCAGGATCGTTCGGCGAACCGGCCCAGCGGCGCAGCGTCTCCTCGTCCACATCGAGCGACTCGCGCGGGATGTAGATGCGGCCGCGGTCAAGCAGATCGCGCCGCGCGTCCTGCCAGAAGTTTGCGAGTTGCAGCGCGGTGCAGACCGCGTCGGACATGAGATTGATCGCCGCGTGCTCATCGAGGGGGCCGCCCCCCGGGTCTTCGGGTCGCGCACGCTCGGTGGGTGAGCGTGACGGGCGGATCATCGCGAGCACGATCCGCCCGACCGGATTCGCGCTGCGATCGCAATAGTTGAGCAGGTCGTCCCAGGTGTCGTAACGCGACACGCGCTGGTCCTGCTCGAACGCGCTGAGGAGATCGTGAAACGGCCGCGCGTCGAGCGAACGGCGGCGCATGGTCTGCGCCAGGGGGCCGAAGACCGGGTGGTCGGGCGGCGACGCTCGCGACGCGTCGGCGTAAGCATGCGCCTCGTCGACGAACGCGTGCCATCGCGCGAGTTCCGCGAGGGCGGCGACGCGGGATTCCTCGGTGTGCGGGTGCTCGTCCGCGATGTCGTCGGCGCCGCGGCAGAACGCGTACACCGCGGCGAAGTCGTCGCGCAGCGGCTCGGGGACGAACCGCGAGAGCACGTGGAAGTTCTCGTAGTGCGTCTGTGCGAGCGCGACGTCGGCGCGGAAAGGCGCGGGCGCGTCGGCGCCGGGCGGGTGGTCGAGCAGCATGGATGACGGGTCGATCGACACGGCGTTCCTTCGCGTTCGACCACTGTACCGAGGAAGATTCCGTCAGAGCAGACTCATCTGGCCCGGCTCGATCGCGTCGAGCACGTGCGGGTGCTCGATGTCGATGCGGTACTCCCCGGACCAGCACGCCGTGCAGTACTGATCCGCGGGCACGGCGGGAGTTCCGGCGACCTCCAGCATGCCCTCAAGCGAGAGGAACGCGAGGGTGTCGACGCCCAGCATCGCGCGGATGTCCTCGACGGTGCGCTCGTGGGCGACGAGTTGCTCGCGCGAGGGAAAGTCGACGCCGAAGAAGCACGGGTGGCGGATCGGCGGGCAGGAGATGCGCAGATGGATCTCGCGTGCGCCGGCGGCGCGGAGTTGCTCCATTTTTGCGCGGGTCGTGGTGCCGCGGACAATCGAGTCGTCGACGACCACGAGCGACTTATCGCGGACGATTTCGTCGATGACGTTGAGTTTGAGGCGGACGGCGGCGGCGCGCTCACGCTGGGTGGGCTTGATGAACGTGCGGCCGACGTAGCGGTTGGGGACGATGCCCTCGCGGTACGGGACGCCCGAAGCGCGGGCGTAGCCGCTGGCGGCGGAGCGCCCTGAGTCAGGCATGGGCATGATGTAGTCGGGCCTGCCCGGCGCGGGCGCTTCGCGCGCGAGTTGCTCGCCGAAACGCTCGCGGACGAGTTGCACCGTCTGGCCAAACACCACGCTCGAAGGGCTGGCGAAGTAAACGTGCTCGAACACGCAGTGCGCCATACGCGGCGCCGGCTCGGCGAACCGGCGAGACGTCACGCCCTCGTCGGAGAGCGTGACGATCTCCCCGGGCTCGACCTCGCGCACGAACTTCGCGTTGATCGCGTCGAGCGCGACGGTCTCGCTCGCGACTACGGGGTTGCCGCTCTGCGTCTTCCCGAGCACGAGCGGGCGCCAGCCGTGCGGGTCGCGGGCGGCCTCGATGCGGTCCTTGAAGAGGAAGAGCACGCTGAACGCGCCCTGCACACGCCGCAGCGTGGCGACGACGGGATCGGGGCTCTTCTGCTGGCGCGGCGACGCGAGGAGGTGGACGAAGACCTCGGAATCGCTCTGCGTGTGGAAGATGTGGCCGGCTTCCTCGTAGAAGCGGCGCAGCGCCTCGGCGTTCGTGAGGTTGCCGTTGTGCGCGAGGGCGACCTGCCCGCCGATGAAGTTCTCGAGGATCGGCTGGGCGTTGCACGCCAGGGAGCCGCCCGCGGTTGAGTAGCGGTTGTGCCCGATGCCGCCCTTCACCAAGTCGCCCGCGAGTTCCTTGAGCAGGCGGGCGGTGAACACCTCGGGAACCAGGCCCATGCCGGTGTGGGCGCGGAGCCCGCCGTCGGCGTCGGCCACCGCGACGCCCGCGGACTCCTGCCCGCGGTGCTGGAGGGCGTAGAGCCCGACGTAGACGAGGTTTGCGGGTTCGGGCTCGCCCCAGACGCCGAACACCCCGCATTTTTCCTTCTTCTCGGCGTCGGCGAGCAGCGCCCGCTCGGCGGCCAAGCGCCCGGGGCTCGGGGCAAGCACCGGGAGGCGCGCACGAACGCCCTGAGGCAGGTCGCCCGCGGAAGGATCGTGTTCGGGATGGCGGGTGCGGGCGGGGGAAGCGGCGGGACCGTGGAGGCGTCGGTCGGGCATCGTGGCGGATCATAGAGGGTCTTCACACGGCGCGCTGGCCCGGAAGGCGCGCGATCGGCGCGCGGCGGGGACTCGACGAGGCGGAGGAAGCGGGCGTATGCTCGGGGCCGTCGCGACCGGTCCGGGCGGACCGTGTCGCTGTCGAGCGTTCCTGCACCGAATCCCCTGCCGCGCGACCGCGGAGCCGATCCCTATGCCCAAGAACAAGACCCACAAAGGCCTGCTGAAGCGCATCCGGCTCACCAAGACCGGGAAGGTCAAGCACAAGACCTGCGGCGGCAGCCACCTCAAGAGCAACAAGTCGGGCGCGCAGATCCGCGATTTCCGCGAGAGCAAGTGCATGTCCCGCGGCGAGGCGAAGCGCGTCGAACTGCTGCTGCACACCCGCACCCGCGGCGCCGACCAGCCCCGCCGGTCGATCAAGCGCAGCCCCTCGCCCGCCGAGCGCAAAGCGATGCAGGCCGAGAAGAAGGCCGCCGCGACCGCCTGAATTCTGATCCATCACCGCCGTCCGGGCTTCGAAGACCGGCCTGACCTCTGGGCCGCCCCGTCCGGCATCGTTCGAGGAGTTCCCCCATGCCCCGCGTTCGCAAGGGCTCGGCCCGCAAGCGTCAGCACAACCGCGTGCTCCGTGAAGCCCGCGGCTACTTCGGCACGAAGTCGCGTCACTACCAGCAGGCGAAGGTCGCGCTCATGCGCGCCCGCCGCTTCGCGTGGCGCGACCGCCGCGCGCTCAAGCGCAACATGCGTGCCCTGTGGATCACCCGCATCACGGCGGCCTGCCGGATGCGCGGCACCCGCTACTCGCTGTTCATGAACGGCCTGAAGCACTCGGGCATCATGCTCAACCGCAAGATGCTCTCCGAGATCGCCATCCATGACCCCTCGGCCTTCGATCAGATCGTCGAGACGGCCATTAAGGCCTCCAAGGCAACGCCGGCAACAGCCAAGGCCTGAGCAGCCAACCACTTCCGAGAATCACCCGCCCCTCGCTCCCGCGAGGGGTTTTTCGTTCCCCGCCGCGCCGGCGGCTGAACTCGGCCTCCGGGCCGGGCGTCATACCATCCACTGATCACCCGTGGATGAACGCACCGACGAACAACTGCTCGACGATTACCGCTCCGGCGAAGCGGCCGCGCTGCGCACCATCATCGACCGCCACCACGACGCGCTGATGCGCTTCCTGACGCGGTTCGTCGGCGACCGGCAACTCGCCGAGGACGTCTTCCAGGACGCCTTTCTCCAGGTTCACCTCTCGGCGGACACCTTCGACGTGTCCCGGCGCTTCAAGCC
>JBQLZI010000237.1:0-4009 GCA_052168195.1 Phycisphaerales bacterium | reverse complement strand
AGACCGAAGTCCGCGTCGACCAGTGGGTCCGCTTCCTCAACGCCTACGCGCCCTCCCATGAGGCCCAGGGCGGCGATCGCGGCGACAGCGAGTTCGGCCGCGGCATCTTTCACAACCCCGTCGGGGTCCAGCCCGCGAACTACCAGAGTTTCAACGACTCGCTCATCACCCAGAACATGTCCTGGTACATGGCGGCGCGGTATTGCAACTGGCTCCACAACGGCGCGCCCGACGCGAGCGTCGTCACCATCGCCGACTTCGAGACCGGCGCGTACGACACCAGCACCTTCCGAACCACTCGCCCCGCATCGAACGGCGAGGGCTTTGTCTCCAACGAACAGATCCACCGCTCCGAGGGCGCGCGGTTCTGGATTCCATCGCTCGACGAGTGGATCAAGGCTGCCCACTACGACCCCGACCGCCACGGCGAAGGGCAGGAGGGCTATTGGCTGCGCATGGGCGGGCAGGACGAGCCGCTCACGCCGGGCGCCCCCGGTGACGGTGGACAAACCAACGCGGGGGACCCTGACGCATTCGAGGGTGAGCCGTTCCTTGATTGGGCGCGGGCTGGTTCGTACCCGGGCGTGCAAAGCCCGTGGGGTTTGCTTGACACTTCGGGGGGTGAGGCTGAATGGGTCGAAGATAAGCTGATCGCCTTCAATGTGGGTGATGGGGAGAACACCTCCATGATTCGGTACAACCTGGGCTCGTTGCTTGCAGCCCCAGGTTTCGAAGATCGCGATCTTATCGACCGGCTAAGTTCGACTTCCGGCGCTTCTACATTTCCTGGTCTGCGCATTGCCGCCGCTGTTCCCGGGCCCGGCGGCCTCGCCCTCGGGGGCGCGGCGGGGCTTGTGTGTCTGACGCGGCGGAGGCGGTGAAGCGGGAGCGCTTCGCACCGATTTCGGCGATGGGTTGCGGGAAATCTCTTGCTCAAGTGGGCGAGGGTCAGTATGTTCGAGCGATCTCGGGGCTTTCGATCCGAGGGCCGCGGCGTGCGCAGAGTGCGACCGCGCGGGGCAGTCTTCCGACACTGAAAAGAGATTCTCATGAACACATCGAGTTCTGTTCGTCGCGTCGTCGCGGTTTGGGTCGCGAGCGTTGCCGGCGGTGCTTTGGCGCAGGCCGGCTGGACCGTGACCAATCTGCATCCGGTCAATGCGACGGAATCGTCCGCGAGCAGTGTCGCCGGCACACAACAAGTCGGAGGCGCGTTCATCGGGAATACGCTGCGCGCGAGTCTGTGGAGCGGCTCCGCGGCGTCGCGTGTCGACCTCCACCCGGCCGGCGCCGCACGGTCGGACGGGTATGACACATCCGGCGGGCAACAAGTCGGCTACGCATTGATCAGCAGTGTGCAGCGGGCCGGGCTCTGGAACGGAACGGCGGCGTCGTGGGTGGACCTGAATCCGCTCGGCGCGATCGACGGATCGGCGTTCGCGACCAACGGCCTTCAGCAGGTCGGGCGCGTGTTCTTCGACGGGGCGGGACGCGCGAGTTTGTGGACGGGGACGGCCGCGTCGTGGGTGGACCTCAACCCTGAAAGCGTACTCGATTCCGGGGCGCTCGATCTGTCCGATTCGCAGCAGGTGGGCTGGGCGTTCATCTCCGGTGTGCGGCACGCGAGTCTCTGGAGCGGGACGGCCGAGTCGTGGATCGACTTGCATCCTGCGGGCGCAACGGCGTCGCAGGCAAGTGGGATCGCCGGGAATCAGCAGGTCGGCTACGCGGTGTTGAATGGCGAGGTGCGCGCGTCGCTGTGGACGGGTTCCGCGGCGTCGCGGGTCGACCTGCACCCGGCGGGGGCCGCGCTGTCGTTGCTCACCGACACCACGGGGAGTCTGCAGGTCGGGAGGGCGACAATCGGCGGCGTTGGCCGCGCGAGTCTGTGGGCTGGGACGGCCGATTCGTGGATCGATCTCTCGGTGTTTCTGACCGGATCATGGGGAGACACCTCGGCCGTGAGCATCTGGACCGACGGCGACACGATCCATGTCGCCGGGTTCGGGTTCAACAACGACACCGAGCGCGACGAAGCGCTGCTGTGGACGTATTCCGACACCGATCCCGTGGAGTGCCCGGGAGACTCCGATGGGGACGGTCTCGTGAACTTCACCGACCTCAACGCGGTGCTGACGTCGTTTGGTCAGAGCGGTGAGGGCATCGATGGTGATGTCAACGGGGACGGCGTGGTGAACTTCGGCGACGTGAACGAGGTGCTTACGAACTACGGCGCAACGTGTGCGTGACGCCCGGCGCAGAGGATCGAAGGTGCGCAAACCCTGACACACGGTTTGCGCATCTTCGATCTGGTGCGCACCGAAGCAGCGGTTGCGGCTCGCTCGCGCGAGGGAGGGCGCAGTGGTCCCGGGCGCAGCCGCGCCCCGTGCTCGCGCCCGGGGCTCTGATCAGAGAAGGGGGGAGAAGGAAGCACCAACGTGGCACGGCTTCGCCGTACCACGGCGCCCCTGTCTTTCGTTCTTCACTGCCGCCCGCTGCTTTCTCGCTTGTGCCTTCCCAAAAGAAAAACGCCGCGGCGGGGGAGGCCGACGCGGCGTGGCTCGAAGCGTGCTCCGGTTCGTCTCGGGCCGTGTGCCGTGGAGACAGGCGCGTCCCTGCGCCGAGGTGGTTCGCCGGCGGTGCTGCCCTTCGTTCTTCCGCGTCCGTGCGGCGAGGGAGGGGCGTGGCTGGCGAGGCGGACCGTTGCACGCGTTGAGTTGTCGAGCGAGGGGTGGCCCACGCACACCCGTCGCCCTGCGAATGGGGACTCGCGATCCGTGCGAGTTGTGCCGGCGCGTCCCTGCGCCGGCCAGAGTCTTCCGTGAAGGCCCGTCGTCGCGATGTTTCAGCACCGACGGACGCGTGGAGGTGTCAGTTGTCTCAGCCCGTGCGGTCGGGCTGCTTCTTCGCGTTGATGCGCCGGATGAGTTCCGGCAGTTGGTTGAGCCGCTCGGCCTGGGTGGCCTTCCACGACGCGCGGTCGCGGATCTCGAGGCGGTCCCCGGCGCCGACGAGCACGACCTCTTTGGAGAGACCCGTCATGGCGAGCAGGTCCTCGTGGAGGCGGATGCGGCCGGCCTTGTCCTGCTCGACCCTTCGGGAGAGCCCGAAGAGGGTCGCCTGGAGTTCGGCCTCGTCTTCGTCGGGGGTCAGGGTGAGGGAGCGGGAGGAAGCGAGCGTGCGGAAGTGCCGCTCGGTGTAGAGGCGGATCAGGTTGCCCGGCCAGGGGACGGCGAAGAACGCGCTTCCGTGCTCGTCTTCGCTCCACTGGGCGCGGATGTCGGCGGGAACGGCGAGCCGCTGCTTGTCGTCGATCGTGTGCTCGTAGGTTCCGGTGAAGAGCACGCGGCGGGCCTTTCCTTGGGCGGCGTCACAGTACCCCATTCTGCCCCACAACGCAACACGATTCCTCCGTGAAGTCCCAAAATTCTCGCGATTTGGGGCTTGTCCGGGGAGGGCGGGGGCGGCGTGAAGCCGGGCCCGGATCGGACCGATGCTGACGCTTCGCGGACCCTTGCGACCCTGACGTCGGCGGGCTTCCTCCCGATGGAGCGACAGTCGGTGACCAGACCCCCGATGGACATCCCGCGCGACGGGCGGCGAGGGTACGACCCCGCGCCCCCGACGCAGGAACGCGAGGCGGCGCTGTCGGCGCTCCCCGCGGTCCAGTGGCTGCTGACGTCGCGGTTCGAGGACGCGCGCGTCGGGCTGCCCGTGCGGTGGGTGCAGCGGGCCGGGGGCGAGCCGCCGCTGATCAGCGTGATCGTCACGAAGGGCAACACGATCGCGACGCTGATCCGCGACAGCCGCGCGTTCGCGCTGAACCTGCTGCCGGACGATCAGCCGCTGCTGGCGCGCCGCTTCAGCCCGGATATGATCGAGCGTCTGGGCGATCCGTTCGAGACGCTGCGCCTGGAGCGGCTGGTGACGTGCTCGCCCTGCCTGGCGGAGGCGCTGGTGTCGATCGACTGCGAACTGTTCCGGCAGATCGACTTCGACACCGAGTGCG
>JBQLZI010000236.1:0-4035 GCA_052168195.1 Phycisphaerales bacterium | reverse complement strand
GTCGACGCCACCGAACCGCCGCGGCGTGCGTGTCTCGACGACTGCGCCCCCCTGCCCCACGCGCACGAGCGTGTGCGGATCGAGCGCGTCGATCAACCCTGGCGAAGCGCCGGCGCACAGCACGCACAGCCCCGGCGTGCGCGCCACGGCTCGGCGCAGCGTGGCGCAGACCGCGAGCGTCGTCGAGGGGTCCAGCGTCGCGCAGCACTCGTCGATCAACAACGCCGCGTCGCCGCCTGCGTGGTCAATCGCGTCGAGCGCGACCGCGAGACGCAGCCGCCAGCGCTGCCCGTCGCTGAGTTCCCGCGGCCTGCGCAGGAAACAGGCGGCCTGCCCCAGCCCGACCCGCGCAAGCCCGCGCAGCGCGCGCTCGACGGGCCCGCGCAGCAGATCGACCGCCGGACGCTCGCGGAGACGCACGGTATCAAGGTCGGTCACCCGCACGCCGCGCGCCCGCAGCGCGTGCCCCGCCTGATGCAGCAGCGTGCTCTTGCCCGCGCCGCTCGGGCCCGTGAACAGCGTAACCGTGTTCGGCGCGCACGCCACTGTCAACGCCGGCCGCGCGCACGCCGGCCGCAGGTGTTCATCGAGAAGCAGCCCGAACCGGCTGGCCGCGTCGCACGACCGTCTGGTGGGCGCAGACGCCTCGCGCATCGGCCAGTCGAGCGTCAGCGGATCGTTCGCGAAGCGGATCATCGCGCGCCCTCCTCGTCGAGCAGCGCGCGCACCAGGTCCATCTGGCGACGAACCGTGTGCAGCGAGACCCGCAGGTGCGCCGCCGCCTCGCGGAACGTCCTGCCCTGCAGCACGCACGACGTCGCGACCAGCCGCCGCGTGCGCGGCCACGACTCCCGGTGCGTCATCACGTACTCGAACTCGCGCGACAGCACGCGCTCCGCCAGCGCCCGCACCCGCCGACGAACCGTCCGCGGTCGCTCGCCGCGCAGCGCTGCCACTCGTTTCGCGTCCATCCCGTCGGCGAACACCGCCCGCGCGAGGGACCGGTCATCGGGAAGCAGGTGCTCGGCGCGCAGCGCGATCGTCTCCGCCCACTCGCGCGTGTCGCGGCGGCGAAGGTCCACCGTCCCCGCCGCGGCGGGCCTTGGACGTTTCACCTGCTCGGTCTGGCCGGACGCCGCCACGCCGCTCGCGCGGAATTCCCGCGCAACCGCGGTTGTACGAACAGGTTCGGGAACGGCAACCCGCTTCTGCCACGCCTTGCCCAGCGAGAAACCCCCGTCAGCCCCCGCAGCGACCCGCGCGGCCTGACACGATTCTGTGTTTACGAGTGAGTAAACCATGGACGACATGTTTACCCACACTGGACAGTTCTGCAAGGGCTTTGTATGGTATCACCGCCAGACGGCGCACGAGGACGGGCGATGCACGCGATCTCCACCACCATCCGAGCACGACGGCGCGACCTCGGGCTCACGCTCCAGCGTCTCGCCGACGCCGCGGGATGCACGCGGTCGTACCTCTCGCAGATCGAAACGGGCTACCGGCAGACCCCGCCGTCGCGCGACCTGCTCGAGCGGCTGGAGCGTGCGCTCCGCCTCGCGCCCGGCGCGCTGACCGACCACGCCGCGTGGCTCGCGATGCCCGAGCCGCTGCGCAACGAGGTGCTCGATCTGCGCGCCCAGCGCGAATCCGCGCGCCGCGTCGCCTCGCGCCTGCGCGAGCGCTCCCTCGACGACCTCTACCGCTCGGGCGAACTCGCGCACCTCGTCAACGCCCTCGCGCCCCAGCCCGCCGAGCACGACCGCGACCGTGCGCGCCCCCAGCGGTCGCGCAACGTCGCGCCCGTGGCGCTCACCAACCAGGTGCCGCTCATCAACCGCGTCGTCGCGGGCTACCCGACCGAGTTCACCGACCTCGATTACCCAGCCCGCATCGCCGACGAGTACGTCGCCGTCCCCGAGGTCCACGACCCCGACGCCTTCGCCGCCCGCGTCGTGGGCGAGTCGATGCTCCCCGACTACCGCGAGGGCGACATCGTCGTTTTCTCCCCCGAGCGCGCCGCGGCGGCGGGCGACGACTGCTTCGTCCGCCTCGAACGCGACGCCGAGACCACCTTCAAGCGCGTCTACTTCGAAAGCGACGAGCACGCGGGCGAGCGCATCCGCCTCCAGCCCCTCAACCCCGCGTTCGCCCCGCGAACCCTCCCGCGCGAAGAGGTCGCCGGGCTCTACGTCGCCGTCAGCGTCATCCGGCCGGTGCAGCGCTCAATTTGACTCCATCTTGAAGAACACTCTTGCACCAGGATTGTGCGCTCGATACGCTCGGCGCGACACTTTCGGAGGCAGTATGCAATCACAGATCCGGCAGTACCTTTCCGCAGCCATCTTCGCCTCACTCTGCGCCGCGCCGACGTACGCGGAGCAGGACGTCTGGAACGACGTTCGCTACCTGCCCTACCCCGCCCTCGACCTGTACCACGTTGACATCGACATCGACGGCGACTGGGCGATCCTGGCCGGAAGAACACAGACGTTCAAACCAACCTTCGGCGTTGCGCACTACGAGCGCACCGGGTCGGGGTGGGTGTCGCGGGGCCATACCTACATCCCGCGTCCTTTTGGGGGCGTCAACGACCGCGCCGTCGCGCTGAAGGGCGCCACCGCGGCGTTCGTCGCGACCGATCGCATCTGGATCCTGAGGCGAACCGACGGCGCGTGGGCCATCGAGCAGACGATCTTCGTGCCCCTCGGGGGCCCGGGCGAAGACATCCTCCACGCGGATCTCGCGACCGAAGACACGCTCGTGATCGGCTCACCGAACACCGCGACGGACGGCGCACTCGGGCACGTCTTCATGTACACGCGCGACGCCGCGGACGGCGTGTGGCGGGAAACGCTCCGCATTCCCAACCCCCGGGACAACGAACCGCACGACTTCGGCCGACAGATCGCTGCGGACGGCGCCCGGATAGCCGTGGCCGCGCCCGGCTACGACGGACACCAGATCGATCAGGGCGCGATCTATCTCTTCGACATCAATAACCTTGAGGGGACACCGGACGCAATGCTGGTTCGTCCCGATCCAAGAGCGAACGACCGACTTGGGCGCCGTGCGGTGTCTCTGCACGCAGGGCGACTCGCGGCCGCAACCGACTTGCTCGACTTCACCCTCGAGAACTTCGTCTGCGTCTTCTCGGGGCAAGGCACGGCATGGTCGCACACGACGACGTTCAGCGCGGCCGATTTCCCGGGCGCCGATGGCGACCCCGCCTCATTCGGCCGCACCATCGAGGCCGTCCGCGACGGCGTGATGATCGGCTGGTTTGATGCCGCGGCCGGCGGCACGATGCCCCTGCTCAGACCGGGCACGGTGAATTTCGCCCGGTTCGAGAACGAAGACCTGATCGATCGGCGAACATGGGTCTTCAACCACAACGCCGTAGGCTTTTTTGTCGGGTATGTCCTCGGCTCCGACGGCGAACGAGTGATCGCGGGCGGCCCCGGGACCGGCCCGATCTTCCGGCCCGCCGTGATCTCACGCGAACCCGAATGCTTCCGCGACCTTCGCGGCGACGCCAACGACGACGGCGTCATCAACTTCGAAGACCTCAACATCGTCCTCTCCCAGTTCGAGCAGACCGGCGAGAACCTCCAGGGCGATGTGACGGGCAACGGCGTCGTCGACTTCCTCGATCTGAACTTTGTGATCGTGCTCTACGGCTCGCCCTGCCTGCCCTCGGAGTAGCCGACGGTCGAAAGAAAAAAAAAGCGAATTCCGTACCACTTTTTTTCGGGCAGCGCTGGTACATTTGATTTGTCCGATGCGCTGGCCGGGTCGCGAATGTCGCGGCCCGGCTAGGCAATCCCGATTCCACAGGGGTGAATCATGCATATGTCGATCGGCGTCTTGCCCGTCTCGATGCTCCTCGCGGCCGCGTGTCTCGCGCAAGGAACCTGGCCGGACGACCCGTGGACGGATTACCGTTCGATCCAGAGCGACCAACTCTGGGGCGACGGGCGCGCCGTCGCGTTTGCCGGGACAACCATTATCTCCTCGGGATACTCCGCCGCGAAC
>JBQLZI010000235.1:0-4110 GCA_052168195.1 Phycisphaerales bacterium | reverse complement strand
ATATCGAGCATGTCGGCGCCGTCGGCGAGCATCCGCATCGCCTCGTCGGCGGCGTGCGAGGCGTCGCGGTAGCGTCCGCCGTCGGAGAAGGAATCGGGCGTCGCGTTCACGATCGCGAGGAGGCGCGCACGGGAAAGATCGAGCGCGCGGCCGTTGCCCAGTCGCCAGTGGGGCGCCACGTCAGGCATGCTTGGGCGACGTGTTCGCGTGCTCGGCGAGGATCTCGTCGAGGCGGAGGATCGCGTCGCGCATGTGCGGGATGGTGATCGTGCCGCCCACGACCAGCGCGACATTCAGCGCGTCGACGATCTCCTCGCGGGTCCAGCCGTGCTCGACGGCGGTCTCGAGGTGGTACGTCACGCAGGAATCGCAGCGCAGCACGGCGGACGCGACGAGCCCGAGGAGTTCCTTGGTCTTCGCGTCGAGCGCGCCGTCGCGGTAGGCGGCGGAATCGAGCGCGAGGTACCGCTTGATGCCCAGGTGGTCGGTGGAGAGCAACCGCTCCATGCCGGCGGCGCGGCGGGCGCGGTACTGCTCGAGGGATTCGGTGGTGGCCATGCGGGAAGCGTATGGCCGGGCCCGGTCAGACGCCGGTGGTCTCGGGCTTGCGGGGCGCGGGCGGCGCGGGGGGCGCCGGGGGAGGCGTCGCGGGGCGGGCGCCGGCCTTCGCGGCGCGCCGGGGCGACGGGGTGAGCGCCTCCTGCTCGATGCGCTGACGCTGGGCGATCTTGATCGCGGTCACGATGATGAACGCGGCGAAGACGATCGCGATGACGTAGACGTCGCGGCCGCGGCCCATGCTGACGGCCACGCCCAGCAGCGCGAACGCGCAGCCGATGCCGTACAGGATCAGCGCGGCGCCCTTCACGCCCACGGCGCGCTTCAACTGGTGGTGAAGGTGCTGGTCGTCGGCGGCGGAGAGCGGCCGATTAGCCATCTTGCGCCGGATGATCGCGAGCGTGGTGTCGATGATGGGCACTGCGTAGATGATGAGCCCCGCGACGACGAGGGGCGTCTTGCCCGTGTCGCCCAGCGTCAGGATCGCGACGATGGTGACGAAGCCCAGCAGCATCGAGCCGCAGTCGCCCAGGAAGATGACGGCCGGGTTGAAGTTGTGAGGCAGGAACCCGAGGCACGCGCCCAGCGCGGCGAGCACGAGGACGAGGCGTGCGGCGTCGAGCGGGCCGTCGCGGTCTTCGGCAAGCACAAGGGCGATCGCAAGGAGGCCGGCCATGGCGACGGCGGTGACGCCCGTCAGCAGGCCGTCGAGCCCGTCGAGCAGGTTGCTGGCGTTGCAGGCGCCGATGACGAAGATGGCGATGATCGCCGTCCCCGCCCAGTAGACGAGGTCGAACTGCTGGTGCTGCTCGAGCAGCGGCATCCAGTCGGGGAGGGTGAAGTTCCACGTGAGGGTGCGGTTGTCGAGCAGCACGCCGAAGGGCGCGAGGAATCCGCCCGCGACTTTCACGCCGACGTCGTCCATCGCGAGCATCGCCGCGGCGAGGAGTTGCCCGCCGATCTTCAGGCGCGGGTCGATGGTGGCCACGTCATCGAAGAGCCCGATGATCGCGATGACCGTCATGCCCGCCAGAATAGAGAGCGGCACGGGCATGGGGTCTTCGACGTGGAACGGGAGCCACGGCCCCGGGAACGCGACGGCGAGGTAGCTGAACGCGACGGCCCCGAGGATGCCGAGATAGACCGCGACGCCGCCCATGTACGCGACGGGGACGCGGTGGATCTTGCGCGGGTCGGAGGGGCGATCGATGATGCCGTTCGCGACGGCGATGCGGCGCATGATCGGCGTGGCGATGAGCGTGATGAGGAAGGCGACGACGAAGATCGCGACGTAGTTGTGGAAGATGTCAAGCTTGCCGAGCGGTTCGGCCGCCTGCGCAACGGCGTCGAGCGCGCCGGGGTCCGCCGACTGGAGGAGGGCGTCCGTTGACTCCCCGGATGTCTTCAGGAGTTGCTCGGACAGGGGTAGCACGAAGAACGCTCCTCGGCGCGGAACGAAAGGTCGCTTACTCGGCGCCGGCGCCGGCGTTGTAGCGGTGCGCGAGGCGGAAGTTCCGGCGGTAGTAGCCGCCGGCCGCGGCCTTCACGCCGTTGACGATGATGCCCAGGTGCTGGGCGCGGGTCTCGGAGAGTTGGGAAACGACGCGGCCGATGAGCCCGCGGGTTTCCTGGAACGCCTTGACGATGAGAATCGAGGCGTCGGCCTTCGATGCGAGCACGATGGCGTCGCTGGAGACGACCATGGGCGGCGCGTCGATCAGGACGACGTCGTACTTCCCACGGGCCTCGACGATCAGGTCGGTCATGCGCTGGGAGTTGAGGCGCTCGTACACGCGGCTGGACTTGGCGCCCGCGGCGAGCAGATGGACGGGGTAGTCGCCCGTCATCTTCTGGGCGGCTTGGTCGAGCGTCGACGAACCGGCGAGGCAGTCGCTCAGGCCCGGCGCGTCGGCGAGCGAGAGGTACTGGTGCATGAGCGGCTTGCGGAGGTTGGCGTCGATGACGAGCGTGCGGTCGCCCATGGCGGCGTAACTCTGCGCGAGCGCCGCGATGATGCTCGACGCGCCCGCGCCGGGCATGCCGCCCACGACGAGGATCGCGTACCCGCCCTCGTGGGCGCCGCGCGCCTTGGCGATGGACGTGCGGATCTGGCGGACCTGCTCGGCGATGACGCCGTCGGGGCGCTCGCGGACGGCGACGTCGACGGATGCGGGGCGCGAGGGGTCTTCGCCGATGTCGGGCACGACGCCCAGGAGGCGGGCGCGGTTGATCATCTGCACGTCGGCTGGCATGCGGACGCGCTGCTCGAGGAGTTCGCGAAGGAAGATCACGCCGCCCACGAGCGCGACGGTGAGGAACGTCACGACCGGGACGATGATGATGATCTTGGGGAAGGAGGGCTCGTTGGGGGGCGCGGCGTCCTGCACGAGTTGCATGCGCGACGCGGTGCTGGTTCGGTTGCGGAGCGCCTCGGTGTTCTCGAGTTCGGCGCGGTACTCGACGATCTGCTTGGCGAGGAGGTCGGCCTCGGCCTCGAGGCGGGTGTACTCGGAGATCGCGCGGGTGATCTCCTGCATGCGGATGACGGCCTGGTCGCGCTGCGCGTTGGACTCGCGGAGCATCGCCTCGAGCGAGGCGATCTGGGTGCGCGTCGCCTCGATGAGGGTGACGAACATCTCTTCGAGCAGGCGCTGCTCCTCGGCGGCCTTCTGGTCGAGCATGCCGTCGATGCGCTGATCGATCTGCTTGACGGTGAGGTGGTTGGCGCCGAACCGGGCGCGCATGGTCCGCAGTTCGGCGCGGAGGGCGCCGACCTGCTGATCGTAGAACGCGATGGTCGGCTGCTGGGTGACCATCGTGCGGACTTCTTCGGGGAACTGGATGCCCTCGGGCGACGAGCGCATCTCCTCGAAGGTGCGCAGGCGATCCTGCAGGGACTCGAGCGCGTTCTGGGTCTCGGCGATGGTGGGCGAGAGCGACGCGACCATCATGTAGGCGTCGGTCTGGCGCTGCTCGAGGGATTCGAGCTGGTTGTCGCCGAGCAGGCGCTGCATCTGCTGCTCTTTGTTGCGCAACTGGAGTTCTGCGGCGCGGAGACGCGAGGTCGTGGAGACGAGGGCTTCCTCGAAGCGCGCGTTGGTGCGCTGGAGGAGGCGGCTCATGTAGATGTTGGCCGCGGTGTTGGCGATCGTCGCGGCGTCGTTCTTGGTGCCGGCGCGGAAGCGCAACTGGATGTAGGTCGTTTCGGGGACGACGCCCGCGCCGAGGCGGGCCTCGATGGCGTCGACGGCGTCGACGGCGTCGTACTCGCCGCCCTTGCCGGCGAACTCCTTGGCGAACTCGGTCTGGTTGCGGAAGGTGGGGTGCTGCGCGAGCTGGGTGCGGAGACTCTCGCCGAGCATGTCGGCGACCTGGGTCTGCATGAACAGGCCCATCTCCTGGATGCTGCTGCTGGCGCCCGAGCCGCCCGCGGAGGACGAGCCGACGACCGCGGAGTCTTCGATCGCGGGCTTGGCCTCGAAGAGCACGAAGGCGGTGTACTGCTGCGCGAACATGCGCAGGGGGATGTAGGTCAGCACGCCGAGGATGACG
>JBQLZI010000234.1:0-4167 GCA_052168195.1 Phycisphaerales bacterium | reverse complement strand
AGGGCCGCGTCAGCGGTGAACTCGATGGAGAAGAACACCGGGTATCCGAGCGCCCACGAGGGGGCGGCGACGGCGACCACGGGGAGGGTCGCGAGCAGGCGGGATCGCATATGGGTTGGCTCCGTTCCGCGCTGCCCTGCGCGGGCCGTCACGCTACCGCACAGGGCCGTGCGCGCCAATCACGGAGTGATAAATTCGACCGGCACGCCGATTGATATAGTGCCTCCATGCGATACCAGGTCTCATTCCGCGGCATGGTGCAGGGCGTGGGCTTCCGGGCCACGGCGGCGGACTTCGCGCGCGGCTTCCCCATCACTGGGTGGATCCGCAACGAGCCGGACGGCGCGGTCACGCTCATCGCGGAAGGCAAGGAAGAGGACGTCGAACGCTTCCTCGACTCCATCCGCCAGGCGATGCACGACAAGATCCGCTCCGAGGAGATCGAGGTCTTCGAACACGAGCGCGGGTACCACGGGTTCGAGATCCGCTAACTACCCCGGGCCGGCGGACGCACGCCCGAGAATTCCCTTGCCCCTGACACATTTCCGTGTACCTTGGGAGGAGTCCTCGTGCGCCGACCCGTGTGCGTCGGTCGGGCCCGGGGCAACACAAGGGGGTTCACCATGAACCGTTTCGTTCTCTCCCGTTCGAGCGCGGCCGCGACGATCGCCAGCGCTCTTGTTGCGTCCGCGGGCTCCGCCATCGCCGCGCCGCTGGAGACCGGCATGGTCCGCGCCGGCTCGCCCCTCGATCTGCGCGCTCCACGGAGTGATGCGCGCACGCAGACGGCGCAGGCGCCGCGCGGCCTGCTCGGCCCCGTGCTCATGCGCGACAACCTCGAGGCGTACACCGTCGGCGGCATGGGAGGGGCGGGCCAGACCGCGCCGCCCTCGTTCCTCGATCCGCCCGACTTCCCGTGGGGGCTGAACAACCTGCGCGGGCAGGGCAATTCCGCGTTCGTCTCGCTAGTTGATCTCTCCGGCGCGCCGCTCGGCGGAAGCAACGGCGTGGTCAACGCATCGCAAGCCATTCGTATCTTCACCGCGATCGAGCAGTTCCCCGGCGGCATATTCACCGGCGCGAACCTGCGCTGGGATCCCGTGCTGACGCCCGGCGTCGACCAGCCCGCCGTCGGTTCGCACGAGGGATACCTCACGACGCGCGCGGACGTGTACACATTCGAAACAGTGAACGGCCTGGCGGGCTTTATCTCGTCCCGGCTGTACTGGGGCGGGCCGTGCAATCCCGCCATCCACGGCGACTGCGCCGATCCCGAGAACCCGGTGCTCGACGCGCTGGATTCGTTCTTCTTCCTCGGGATTGATCCGGACAGTTTCACCACCGGGCTCTTCATGCCCAGCGCGTACTGCGTCGATCAGTTCGGCGCCGCGATCCCCGGCTGCGTCCCGCCCAGCGGATACGCCGTGGGCGATCCGGCGGAGATCCCGCTCAACAACTGGTTCCGGCTCGCGTGGTCGTTCAACGTCGACGGCACAATGACCGCGCTGCTCGACCGCCAGGACGGCTCGGGCTTAGTCCCCATCGCCGAGAGTCTGATCCTCACCACGCCGTCGTTCAACCGCGTGGGCTGGAACACCGGTTTCCTGGCGCAGGACGCGTCGTTCCACATCGACAACATCGAGGCGTCGGGGTACGTCTTCGATGTGCCGGTCCCGCCCGCGCTCGAGTGCCCGTTCGTCGACGACATCGAGTGGCTCAACCCCGGCCCCGTGCTCGGACAGACCGACGCGTGGTTCGCCCCGCTCAGCGGCGCGGTCCGCGTTGTCATCGACGGCGCGCAGGGCCAGGTGCTCGAACAATCCAACCTCGGCTTCGGCGAGTACGCCCAGAGCACGAGCCGTGCGCTCCCCGAAGATTTCGCCGGACCGATGACCCCGATGTCGGTCTGCGTCGACGCGTTCACGACCGGGGAGACCGGCCGCGCGTTCGTGCTCGAGAGCGACTTCGGCGTCGCGACCCGCGTCTTCCTGGGCCTCCTCGACGAGACCGACCCGGGCAACCCGGTCTTTGATCCGACCGTCTACGTGCAGATCAACCCGAACTACGACCCGGCCTTCGATGGCCGGCCCATCGTGGGCGTGGACGTCGAGTCCACCGGCTATCAGTGGACGACCGGTCAGTACCGCGAACTGTGCATGACGATCGACGCCGCGGACACGCTGACGGTGCGCGTCGACGGTGCGCAGATCTATCTCGGCAGCGTCTTCTTCAACCTCGTCAGCGAGTTCGCCGTCGAGTCCGACAACAACGAAGCGGGCCAGGGGGACCTGCTGCGCATCGACAACATCGAGTTCTCGTGCCTCATCGAGGACAAGGTCGAGCCGCCCCCGCTCACGCTGCCGTACTGCAACGACTACGAGTGGGCGGCCGTCGGCATGCCCGTTGGCAGCAACGGGGTGGTCATCGAGTCCGTCGACCTCGCGCCCAACGGCGAATCGCAGGTCGTCGCGATGCCCAACGTCTTCCGCGACACGCCGCAGGCGCCGGTCCCTGATTTCAACGCGGCCCAAGCCTTCGTCTTCACGCAGTTCACCGCCGAGACGCCGAGCGTCGTCGTGGACGACAGCACATGGTGGCGCGTGTCGGTCGACCTCGCGATGAACGACTTCCTGACATCGCGCGGCGTCGCGCCCGCGCAACTCGCCGACGTCGGCGGCGGCGCGGAACTCAACGGCATCCTCTGGTACCACGCGCCCAACGACCGCTTCTATCTCTTCGCCTCGCCCGACAACGCGCAGGTCGGCGACGACATCATCACCATCGACACCGGGTTCACACGCGCCGGATTGGGCATCGCGATCGACACCGTCTTCGAGGTTGTCGTCGAGTACGTTCCCTCCACCGGCAAGATCGTCTGGTCGATCAACGGGACCGTTGTCGGCTCCACGAATCCCATCCTGGGCACGGACGACCTCGGCAACCCGCGGCTGCACCGAAACCTCGACTACTTCTTCGCGTTCTCCGGCGACGACGACACCGCGCCGGGGATCCCGCCGCTCTCCACGATGTACCTCGACAATCTCTGCGTGCAGGCGCCCCAGGATTGCCCGGCCGACCTGAACGGTGACGGCGTCGTGAACTTCACCGACCTCAACACCGTGATCTCCAACTTCGGCGCCAGCGGCGAAGGCGTCTCCGGCGACGTCACCGGCGACGGCGTTGTGAACTTCACCGACCTCAACCTGGTGCTTTCCGCGTTCGGCGGCGACGGCTGCAACTGAGTTCGGTGTATACTCGGCGTCATGACCGGGCCGAGTGAACCATCCACGATCCCCGCAAAGACCCCCGCCGGCCTGCCGGAGGGGGTTTCTTCGTTCGCGGCCGACATGCTCCGTCTCACCCTTGTCGACGGCATGGGGCCGGTCACCGTCGAGCGCGCCCTCGTCGCGTTCGGCTCGCCGCGGGCCGTGCTGCACGCGTCTGTCCGCGATCTCACGAATCTCCACGGCGTGGGCGAGCGCAAGGCCGAGGCGATCCGCCGCGGGCTCGACCGCGTTGATGACGCCCTGCGCGCCGAACTCGAGACCGCGCACACGCTCGGCGTGTCCATCGTCGCGAAAGGGGAGGACGCCTACCCGCCGCTGCTCGCGCACGCGCCCGCGGCGCCGGTCGTGCTCTACGCACGCGGCGCCCTCGATCCGAAACGCGATCTTTTCTCCGTCGGCGTGGTCGGCTCGCGCCGCGCCACCCATTACGGGATGGAGCAGACCTCGCGCTTCTCCCTCGCGCTCGCCCAGCACGGGCTGACCATCGTCAGCGGCGGGGCGCGCGGCGTCGACACGGCCGCGCACCGCGCTGCGCTCAGCGCCCCCGAGGGGCGCACCGTCGCGGTGCTGGGCTGCGGCCTGGCGCAGTGCTACCCGCCGGAAAACGCCCAGCTCTTCGACGAGATCGTGGCGCGCGGCGGCGCGATCCTCAGCGAACTCCCCTTGCGCACCGGGCCGAACGCCGAGAACTTCCCCGCGCGGAACCGCATCATCTCGGGAATGGCGCTGGGCGTGCTCGTGATCGAGGCGCCCGCGAAGAGCGGCGCGCTCATCACCGCGCGCTACGCCGCGGAAGACCAGGGACGCGAAGTCCTCGCCATCCCCGGGCGCGTCGACTCGCCCGCGAGCGAGGGCGCGAACCAACTCATCAAGTCCGGCG
>JBQLZI010000233.1:0-4182 GCA_052168195.1 Phycisphaerales bacterium | reverse complement strand
ACCGGAGGCGCCCGATGAGCCCCACCGCATCCCCTCCCTCCCCTATCGAAGATGGGGGAGGCCCGGGGAGGGGGTCAACCTCTCGCCGTGAACTCGCAGCGACGCACACTCGCGCTCAACTCGCCCGCGTCCTCCCTCTTGCCTCTTGCCTCTTCCCCATTGCCCTTCTTTCCGCCTGCGGCACGAACCAGCGCACGCTCGTCATCACCTCCGAGCCGGCGGGCGCGCTCGTCCACGTCAACGACGTGCAACTCGGCGAGACGCCCCTCGAAGCCGAGTTCACCTGGTTCGGCGTCTACGACGTGCGCCTGAGCAAGCCCGGCTTCGAGCCGCTCGTCACCACGGCCAAAGCGGACCCCAACCTCCACGATCAGCCCGTCTTCGACTTCTTCTCCGAGGTCTTCCCGGGTACCCGCGAGACGACCGTCCGCTGGCACTTCACGCTCGACCCCGCCGACACCGACCAGGACGCGCTGCTTGAACGCGCCCGCGACATCCGCGAGCGCATGAACGGCGCACCCGAGCCGCGCTCCGACGAGTGACTCCCCCCCGATCAAGGCAGAAAACCCATGAATCTTCGTGGGTTTTTGGCCTTTTGACTTGATTTCGCGACGCAGCCGGGAACACCGCACGCGCCCCCCGCGAACCGTGTCGTACCTCGACGACCGGACACCGCGCCGAACGTCGGGAGCAAGGGAGGTTCGCCATGATCCGCATCCATCGGCGACGACCCGGCGCACCAGTGCGCCGCCGGGTCGGGCGTTGTCACCGCGCTCCACGCGCAACAACCCCGCAGGACACCGACGACCCCGGCGGGGCCAAACCACTAGGCGCGGAGGCAGTCGATCACGCGACGCGCAGTCTCGTGTGACGAAGTCCCGCCCTTCATGGGGGCTCTACCGTTCTCTAATCTTCCGGAGCGCTTCACTAGATTCGCCGCGGCCTCGACGCCGCGGCTTCTTGCGTTTTGAGCAAACGCTACCCGTGCGCCTCGTGCGCCGGAACGCCCACGACCGTCATGTCGTCGCCCACCGCGCCCAGCACCACGCTCCCCGCGCCGACCACGCTCCGCGCGCCCACGCGTGAGCCCGGGATCGCCTTCGCGCCGATACCCAGCAGCGTGTCCGGGCCGATGCGCACGCCCCCGCCCAGCGCCGCCGTCGGCGCCACGTGGATGTTCGTGCCCAGCGCGCAGTCGTGCTCCACCACGCTCGCCGTGTTCAGGATCGCGTGCGCGCCGATCCGCGCCCGCGCGTGCACCACCGCCAGAGGCCCGACGAACACGCCCGCTCCCAGTTCCGCGCTGGGCGACACGATCGCCGACGGGTGCACCACCGTCGCGAACGGACCCGACACCTCCTCGATCATCTTCCGCCTCGCGCCCAGGTCCCCCAGCGCGATGATCCGCGGCGTCTCGCCCAGCGATTCCCACGCGTGCAGATCGCCCAGGTGCTGCGCCAGGATCGACACCCCCGCGCGCGAGTCGTCGTCGAGGAACCCCGCCAGCGTGTACCCCTGCGCCAGCGCCGCCTCGGCGACCACCATCGCGTGCCCGCCCCCGCCGATCAGCGCGATCGGCCCAAGCATCCCCGATTGTGCGACCATGATCGCCTCCTCCCGTGCGCGACGGCCCGCGAACCCCGCGGGCGCTCACCCGATCATACGATTCCCGCGAGCATGCACGACGACACCCCGCACAACCCCGCCGCAAACCACCTTTCCGACTACGACGACCCCGTCCGCGTCGGATGCGTCTCCTACCTCAACACCGCGCCCATGATCGAGGGGCTCGACAAGGCCCGCGGCCTGCGCCTCGTCCCCGCGCCCCCCGCACGCCTCGTCGACATGCTCAACGACGACTCCTCCGAGCGCGTCGAGGTCGCCCTTCTCTCCATCATCGACGCCCAGAAATCCCCGAGCCCCGTCCGGCTCCTCCCCGTGGGCATGATCGGCTGCGACGGCCCGACGCTCACCGTCCGCCTCTACTCGGCCGTCCCCATCGACCGCATCACCCGCGTTCACGCCGACCGCGAGAGCCACACCGGCGCGGCGCTCCTGCGCGTCATCCTGAAAGAGCGCTTCAACGTCGCGCCCGAGTTCGTCGAGTTCGACGCGCGCGAGCGCATCGCCCACACGCGTGACCACAACAGCGACGACGCCGCGCACCCCGAGCAGTGGCCCGAGACGATGCTGCTCATCGGGGACAAAGTCGTCACCGACTCGCCCCCCGCCGTGCGCTACCCGCACCAACTCGACCTGGGCGAGGCGTGGAAGGAGATGACCGGGCTCCCCTTCGTCTACGCCGTCTGGGCCTGCCTGGAGCGCGACGCGCACTCGCCGCGCGTGCGCGCCGCCGCCACCATGCTCGACCGCCAGCGCCGCCACAACGCGACGCGCCTCGACTGGCTCATCGCCACGCGCGCGCCCCAGCGCGGATGGCCCGTCGACCTCGCGCAGCGCTACCTCCACGACCTGCTCCGCTACGACGTCGGGCCGCGCGAACGCGAGGCCGTCGAACGCTTCTTCGACCTCGCGCACCGAGCCGGCGTCCTCGGGTCGCGCGTCCCCGTCCGCTGGCTCGACGCGGACGAACCATGCCCCGCCTGAGCGCCCTGCGCAGCGAGGCGCTGCGCGACCTCGCCGGGCAGTTCCGCTTCGCGTCAAGAAAGAACGCGCTCCGCGCGCTCGCGGTGCTCGACACGCTCGCCGAGCGCATCGACGACGACGGCGCCTACTCCACGCGCTGGCTCGTCCACGAACTCACCGGCTATACACCCGACGAGTCCGACGCCGATGCGATGTTCCCCGGCGACGCGCTCCGCGCCGAACTCTCCGCCCTCGCAGAGCACATCGCCGCCGCCGTCTCGGTGCGCGCCGACGAGGTCGAGGGCGCGCTCACCGTCGACGACCTCGCGCAGCGCTGGAGCGCCTCGCGCCGGACCATCGAGCGCTACCGGCGCGACGGCCTCGTCGCCCGCCGCGTGGGCGAAGGCGCCGACGCGCGGCTCCTCTTCACCCGGGACGCCGTCGCCTCCTTCGAGCGGCTGCGCCCCCGCGCCGTCGCCCGCGCCTCGGGCTTCTCGCGCACCGACGACGCCGAGCAGGCGAACATCCTCCGCCGCGCACGCAGGTACCGCGCGCGACTCAACCTCGCCCTCACTCCCGCGGCCGAGCGCATCGCCCTGCGCACCGGCCGCTCGGTCGCCACGGTGCGCAGGATCATCCTCGCCCACGACCGCGCCGCCGACACGCCGATCTTCGCGGCCAGGCGGAGCATCGAAGACAAACGCCGCGACGCCGTTATGCGCGCCGTCCGCCGCGGCGTCCCGCCGTCCGCCCTCGCCAAGGCCCTCGCGCGCTCGCGCGACTCGATCGCGCGCATCGCCAACGAGCAGACCCTCGCGCTGCTGCGCGCGTACGACCTCCGCGCACCCGTCTCCGCGACCTTCGAGCGGCCCGACGCCGCCGAGGTCCTCCTCGCGCCCGCCGTCGTGCGCGCGGATCTCCTCCCCGGAGTCACCCTCGACGCCGGCGCGTTCCTCGACGAGGCCCGCGCAGTGCCCGCTCCCGACGCCCGCGACGAATCCGCGCTGGCCGTCGCACTCTCGTTCCTGCGAAACCGCGCCTCGCGCGCCCTCGCCGCGCTGCCGGCGCACGCGCCCTCCGCCGCGACCCTCGACGAGATCGAAACCGACCTGCGCTGGGCCTCGCGTCTCGTGATCAAACTCGCGCGCACCCAGCGCCGCATCGCGCTCGCCGCCGTCGAAGAACGCCTGGGCGATCCGCTCGACCTTCGAGACGAGCACGTCCGCGCCCTCCATCTCGCCTCCATGCGCGCGCTCTGCGACGCCTCGCTCCGCTTCGACCCCTTCAGGCCCGGCCGCGCCAACCGGCTCGCCGCCCGCTCCGCCGTCGCCCTCACCCAGGCCCTCTCCGCGGCGATCGCCTCCTTCGACCTCGCGCCCGACGACGGCCGCGCCAAGGCCCGGCGCCGCAGGGACCGCGCCGTCACCCTCGCCGACTGGACGCGCCACTCCGCCCCGTGGACGCGCTTCGTCGAGCCCGACCCGCGCGTCCGGCGCGGGCTCGATTCCCTCGACGATGACGACCGTCGCCTCCTGACCCTCCGCTTCGGCCTCGACGGCGCACCGCCGCGCACCCGTGCGCAGGTCGCGGGCGACC
>JBQLZI010000232.1:0-4200 GCA_052168195.1 Phycisphaerales bacterium | reverse complement strand
CACCCGCAGGGTTCGGACACCTCCGACGTCTGCTCGCTCGAAACCCTGCAACGCGCGATGGCCTACGGCACCGTGGTGGCGAGTTTCACCATCGAGCAGTTCAGTCTCGAGCGCCTGACCACGCTCACCGAGCGCGAGGTAAAGGAACGGATGGCCGAATTCCAGCGCGTCGTCCGCGTCGGCTGATCAGGGCTTGAGCGCGTCGTAGGCCGTCGACGGGTTCGGCTGCGCGAGCAGCCCGAGCCGGCGCGCCTCGTCGAGCAACCTGGCCTGCGCATCGCGGATAACCGGGATATCGCTCTGCTCGAGTTCGAGCCCCTCCGCGTTGCGCGAGAGCAGGACTTCCCGCTCGGCGCGCTCCACCTCGCGGATGGCCTCGTCGACGAGCGTGGACAACGCCTCCCCCTGCGGAACACTCCCGCCCTGACCGAGCAGACGCGACAGCGAGCCCTCGGCCTCCGGACCGACGACCCGGAACGCCCGGAAGTCGTCGAGCCACTGCGCCTGCGAGATCGAGAGGTCGAACGAGACCTTGAGGTCGCCGAGCGTCGCGGCCACGTTTACATCGTTCGTGACTCGGGCCTCGACGTCGTTGATGAACGCGATGAGGTCCTGACCGAGATCGGTGAGCGTCTGCCCCTGCGCCTTTTCGAAGCCCACGAGCGTCTGCGGGTCGGCCGTGTTGCCGTCGGTCGCCTCGTAGCGGTAGATGCCCGTGTTGGTTCCGGACAGATCGCCCTCGTCGATAACGCTCACCGAAACGAATTCATTGCTGTTGCGCGCGAGCGAATCGAGCCGGACCGCCGTGCCCGAGACGATAGCGCTGAGGCCCAGCGCGCCGCTGAATGAGTTGAAGGTCTCGGCGATGTCATTGAGCGAGGTCCCCGACGTGAACGAGAACTCGCGTACGCCGAGCGGCCCGCTGATCTCCAGCGAGAACCGGGCGTTCGGGTCGTTGCCGCCAACGTCGAGGTCGAGGTTGGCGCCGCCGAACGAGAGCATCAGCGAGGCGGTCTGCGCCGACTGCGTGACCTGCACGTTGACGTCGACCGATTCGCCGGGCTGGAGCCCGGCGCTGGACACCTGGATGTTCGTAATACCCGGCGTGATGTCCGCGACATTCGGCTGCTGAGGAACGACCGGCGAGAGCGGACCTGCGCCCGAGCCGCCGCGGAGCGACTCGGCGGTCTTGCGCACGCCGGCGAGGATCTCGTCGATTTTGCCCTGGATCCCCGCGTTGCCCTTGGACGGGCGCGGATCGGCGAGCAGGCGACGCAGGTCGATCAGGCGGGCCCCGAGTTCCCGGAGCGGCGCGGCGTCGCGCACGGCCTTCAGCACGTTGGACCGCGTCAGCGTGGCGTTGTCCTCCACCGGTGCGGGCTTGACCGCGGTCGCCGCCGTCAGTTTGGCGAGCGACGCGTCGAGCCGGCGGGCGCCGAGGCGCTGGGCGTCGAGCGATGCGGGAGAGGCAACGGACGGATCGATCGGCGTGGCCATCGTCGGCGCTCCGGAGGGGTTCGGCCGCGCCCCACGGCGCGATCGCGGTCCCAGTAACGTCGGCGCGGGCGGTCGATCGGAGCCAAAAAGACAGCCGCCCGGACGAGCCGGGCGGGATTCGGTCGGGATGCGGGTTGGGTCAGATCCGGCCGCCCTTGGCCTTGAAGCGCTGGGCGATCTCGATCTTGGTGCGCGCCTTGGAGCGATCGTGGGTGATGCGCTCCATCTCCTTGGCGTCCTGGCTCTGACGCGCCTGGGCGGCGGCGAGTTCGGCCTTGGCGTCGGTCTCGTTGATCTGCTCGGCGGCGACGGCCTCGTTCGCGAGGAGCGTCAGGCGGTTGTCGACCATCTGGGCAAACCCGCCCGCGATGAAGTACGACCGCTCTCCCCCGCCGGTGAACGTCAGGCGGAGTTCGCCCACGCCCAGTTTGCCCACGATCGGGGCGCGCTGGGTCAGGAAGCCCATCTGGCCGTCCCACATCGGGGCGATGACGGCGGACACCTCTTCGTCGAGCAGGCGGGACTCGGGAGTGATGACTCGGCAGCGGAAGGCCTTGGCCACGGATGCGCTCCTGGGGAGAGGGTTCGAAGGGCGGAGTGTAGGCCCGAAGAATCCCGCGGTGCGAGCGGCAAACGCGGGTGAGCCGGTCGTCCACCACGTTCAGGGGCCGGCGTAAACCCCTGCCAAAACTGGCCATAGGTTTACCCAGATTTGCGCAAGGTTCCATCAAGACTCTTTCCGCTGGAGGCGGTCGAAGTACGCTTGTTATTGCGGACCTTCGCCGTGGGCGCGGAGGGACGGAACCGTTTCAACTCGCACGCGCCGGCGATGCGTCTCGCCGGCGGAGGAGACCGGAGAATGAACCTGAAGACTCTCCTGGCGGCCGCGTCGGTCGCCGCTGTCTCAGGATTGGCCGCGGACGCCAACGCCGCGCGCTTCTACCTGACGGCAGCAGACACCCTGTACACCGCCGATTTCGGCGGCGGCCCCGTGCTCAGCGCGGGACTCGGGCTCGCCACGGGCGCTCGCTCTCCCGCGATCGCGTTCAACTCGACCGGGCAGATGTACGCCGCGGTCACCCAGGCCAACGGCACCGCGGACCTCTACGAGGTCAACGGCGTCGCGCCCAACGCGTTCGCCCCGACCGTCTCGTTCGTGAGCGACCTCGCGTCGCCCACGAACTCCTTCGACTTCATGGGCACGGGCGCCAACGAGCGCCTCATCGGCACCCGCAACGCGGCCGGAAGTTCGCGCTACTTCGAGAGCACTGACAGCACCTTCACCGCGTTCGGCGATGTCGGGCCGACGGGCGTCGGCGGCGGCGGATCGTTCCCCTCGACCGCGTTCAACGGGACCGACTATTACGCGGTCACGGGCGGCTCGATGGACTCGACCCGCATGATCTACACCATCGATATGTCCGACGGATCCGCCGACTTTACCGGCCTGTCGATGATCTTCGACGGCGTCGGGGACCGCGGCGACGCGGGCTACGGCAACATCCAACTCGCGGGCGGCGACTTCTCCGACGGCGAGTACTACATCTCGTTCTACAGCAACGCCCTTGATCTCGCGGTCATCGGCACGCTGAGTCTCATCACCGGCGACTTCACCGAACTCGTAACGGTGGACGTCGGCGGCTCGCAGCCCCAGTCGATGGGTCTTGCGATCACCATCCCCAACCCCCTCGCGGGCGGGATGAGCGCCGCGGGCCTGCTGCTCGTGGGCGCGCGTCGCCGTCGCCAAGGCTGAACGATTCTCTGGATCGTGCACTCAAGGGCGCGTCTCTCCGTGGGACGCGCCCTTGTTATTTGCTCGCCGCGGCGGCGCGGGCCGCCTCCACGATGCGCTGTGCGGTGCGCACGTTCGCGAAGCCGTCCCGCGCGTCGACGTCCGGCTTGCGGCCTGTGCGCACGGCGTCGAGGAAACTCGACAACTGGCTCTTGAGGGGTTCCGCCTCGTCGATCTTGAGGGGCTCGATGTCGATCAGTTCGCCGTAGTCGAGGTCCGACAGGTCCCTGCCCTCGCGGATCTGGGTCTGCACGCGGGCGAGTTGCTCGGCGTTCGCTGTTTTGCGGATGACGATGCCCTCGCGCTTGCCGTAGTCGATGCTGACGTACGCGTCCTCGGCGATGATGCGGATCTTGCGCTCGGTCTTCATGGCGAGGCGCGACGCGGTGATGTTCGCGACGCAGACGCCGCGCGTGGCGTTGAACTCGAGCCGGGCGTTGCAGACGTCCTCGTGCGGGGTGATGACGGAGACCGCGGCGGCGCGGACCTCGTCCGGCTCTGCGCCCCCCATCAGCATCAGCACCACGTCGAGATCGTGGATCATCATGTCGAGCACCACGCCCACGTCGACGGAGCGGAACGTCATCGGGCTGACGCGGTGGATCTCGATGAAGCGCGGCGCGATCTCCGCGGCGCCCGACTGCTGGAGCGAGCGCAGGGCCATCACCGCGGGGTTGTACCGCTCGATGTGCCCGACCTGGAGCGTCGCGCCGGACTTCGCGGCCAGCGCGGCGATCTTCTCCGCTTCCTCGGGCGTGTTCGCGAGCGGTTTCTCGATCAGGCACGCGACGCCCGCTTCGAGCAGCGGCGCCGCCGCGGACAGGTGCGCGGTGGTCGGGACGGCGACGCTGACGGCGTCGACGCCGGCGTCGAGGAGGTGCTCGGCCGTCTCGAGCCCCTTGCCGCCCGGG
>JBQLZI010000231.1:0-4263 GCA_052168195.1 Phycisphaerales bacterium | reverse complement strand
CTCCTACGGCGACGACATCGCTTCGGGCCGCGTCCTCGCGTCGAAACTCCGCGAACGGCTCTGGCCGGCCCTCCGCGCCGCCGCCGCCCGCGGCTGCCCGATGATCGGCGCCTGCAACGGCTTTCAGGTCATGGTGCAGATCGGCCTTCTCCCCGGACCGATGGACGGCGAGGACTGGCCCGCCGACCGCGCCCCCGCGCAGACGTGCGCGCTCGCCGACAACGAGGGCGCGCGCTTCATCGACCGCTGGGTGCGCGTCGAGCCCCAGGCCGAGTCGCCCTGCGTCTGGACGCGCCCGCTGCTCGACGCCGACTATCCCGCCGAGGCGATGATGCTCCCCATCGCGCACGGCGAGGGACGCTTCGTCGCGCAGTCCAGCGACGTGCTCCGCGCGCTCAAGAAGGGCGGCCACGTCGCGCTCCGCTACGCCGAGGATGACAATCCCAACGGCAGCGAGTCACGCATCGCGGGCATCTGCGACGCCACCGGCCGCATCTTCGGGCTCATGCCCCACCCCGAGCGCTACACCGCCTGGACCACCCACCCGTTCTGGACGCGGCTCGACCCGCACGACCGCCGCGGCGAAACCCCCGGGCTGGCGATGTTCCGCGCCGCCGTCGAGGCCTGCCGCGAGCCCGTCGAAGCCCGCTAACGCGTCCCACCGGCTTGCGGGGCGCGATGCCCGCCGGGTACTGTCGCGCCATGGACTCGGCACTCCGGGAATCACCATGCGCCGCCTGCGGCTACGACCTCCGCGGCCTCGCGGCCGACGCGCCGTGCCCGGAATGCGGCGCCGCGATCCATGCAGCGGCGCGATGGCTCACACCGCAAGGTCGCCTCGACGTCGGCAATCCCTGCCTGGGATGCGGCTACGACCTCGCCGGGCTCGAACCCTCCGGACAGTGCCCAGAGTGCGGCGACGCGATCGAGAACACCCTCTCGTTCCGGCTCGCCGCGCAGTCACCACGCGTGCTCAAGCGACTCCGCGACGGCCCGATCTGGATCTTCGCGGGCATGGGCGCCCAACTCATCGTCGGCTTCGCGAGTTCGCTGCTCATCATGATGGCGATCGGCGTGTGGCAGCAGTCGCGGGCCGCGGCGGTCGCCCTGGGCCTCGGCGGGGTGGTCATCGCGATCGCCACGCAGGCCGTCTCCTTCATCGGGTACTGGAAACTCTCCACGCCGCTCAGCGGCCCCGTGCCGACCGAGTGGAACTACAACCGATTCCGCAAGACGCTCCGCGTCGCCGCGGTCGTGGTGCTCGTCCTCAACGCGCTGGGAGCGCCGCTCGCGCTGCTGGGCGTGTCGTTCCTCGGCGCGGCAGGCGCGATGGCGCCCGCCTCGGGGACCGCGACCGCCAATCCGCCGATCGGCAGCGTCGTCGCGCTGGGACTGAACGCCGGGATCGGCCTGCTCGCCGCGTTCGCGCAACTCATCCGCTACCTCGCCAGCGCCGCGTACATCCGCGGGCTCGCGGAGCGCATCCCCGACGCCTCCCTCGCGAACCTCGCGCAGCGCATCTACCGCTGGACCGCGGCGATCCTCATCACCGCGGTGTGCCTTGTCATCGTCATGGGCGTGCTCGCCTCGTTCACAACCGGCAGCGGCGCCTTGCCCGGCCTCTTCGTGCTCGTCCCGGGCGTGGGCTTTCTCGTGGTGGCCGTGATCGCGTTCGTGCTCTGGATATGCTGGATCGTCATGGTCGCGAAGTTCCTCGCGAAGATCGTCAAGGTCCGCGCCGCCGTGCTCCGCGGTGGAGCGCGCGCGAAGGCAAAATCGCCGTGAGCGCGCAACTCCAGTTGTGCGCCCACTGCGGGTACGACCTGTCGGGGATCCCCGCGCCGGGAACGTGCCCGGAGTGCGCCGCGCACTTCGATTCCGTCGCGCCCGACCTGCGCATCGTTGAGCCCTGGCCCTGCCTCCAGTGCGGGTACCCGCTCGTCGACCACAAACGCACCGATCGCTGCGCCGAATGCGGTTTTCCCGCGTCGCGCTCGCTCGACACCACGCTCATGCGCTTCCAGCCCGCGGCGTATCGAAAGCGGGTGCTGCAAGGCGCCCTGACGGCCGCGCTCGCGATGGTCAGCGTGATCCTCTTCCCGATCATCGTCTCCGTGATACTCGCCATCGTCTCGGCAACGTGGGGAGGCACGTACGCGACCATCGTGATCTTCGCGACCTACGGCCTCGCGCTGCTCGCGTACACGATCGGGTGGCATCTGGTGCTTACCCCGCCTCCCGCGACCATGCGCCCTTCGCGAACGGTCAGACGCGCCCGAACCGTCTCGCGCTGGGCGATGTACGCCGGTCTCGTCGCACTCGTGGCTTGGACCGCTTTGAGCGCTATCGGGATTGGTTCATTCGGCGTTTTCGGTTCGGGGCTCCTTACTCGGGGATTTCTATTTGTCAGTGTCGCAGCTTCGATCTGTCTGCTTCTCACGTTCATCGTCTTCTTCCTCGCGAGCACGCGCTACGCGATGTTCCTGCTCGAACGATCGCGGAGCGCGAAGCGGCGGCCCGGCGGCATCGCGGTCGTCAACTACGTCGTCGGGGGCATCGTCGCCTTCGGCTGGCTCCTCGTGCTCATCGCCGAGGCGATCGACCACTTCGCCCGTTCCACGGCGCTCGCGCACTATGGCGCTGGGATCGGGATAGTCGGCTCGCTCTTCGGGGGGCTGGGCAGCATCGTGTTCTTCTTCACGATGCTGCTCGTCCTTGACCGCATCCGCGTGGCCGTCGGCAAGGTGAACTACGAGGCATACCTCGTCCGCCGGCGCACCCGTCGGACGCCCGGCAACGCCGTTCCGCCTTCCCCGAACGTCGAGTATGCTGAGGGCGAGTCGCCGACCTGACCGCTCGCACCCCGGAGGGCGCCGGCATGAGCGCATTCAACGATCCCCGCTACCTCGCCGCCAGCGGCGTCCTGAAGCCGCTCCCGGTCGTCATCAACGATCATCGGCCGTGTGCCGCGTGCGGGTACGACCTCATCGGCCTCTCCATCGGCGGCCAGTGCCCGGAATGCGGCCGCGTGATCGCCTCCGCCGCCGCCAAGGGCCTGCACGACACGCTCATCGACGCGCCGCGCACATACCTGCGACGGTTCTCGCTCGCGCTCAGCGCCGCGTTCGTCGGGCTCTGCATCAACGTCCTCGGGCTCTTCACCGTCGTGAGCATCGTGGCGATCAACGGCGTGCTCGCGTTCTACCGGCTGGGCGGCGCGAAGGCCGCGTTCGGCGTGAACTGGCAGATCCGCACGCCGTCCAACGCGCTGATCGGCACGGTCTACCTCGTCGGTTCGCTCGCGTGGCTCACTGGGCTGATCGTCGCCACACTGCCGCGCCCCACGCCACCGGGCGTGTCGGAGTCGCGCGCGAAGGAATGGAAACGACTGCGCGTTACGGTGTGGTCACTTCAGGCGGGCTGGCCTCTTTCCGCGGCGCTCATTCTGCTGCTTGCGTTCCTCGCGCCGACCGCGGGAACGATTCCGATCTGGGTCGGTGTGGGCGCGGTCGCCGCCACGATCGCCGCCGTGCTCGGCGTCGTCGGGCTGCTTCCCACCGCGCTGCTCCTTGCACGCTACGCCGACTGGATCCCCGACACCGAACTCGGCTGGCGCCTCCGCACCAGCGCGTGGTCCATCGCCGTCTTCGGCGGCCTGCTGCTTGTCACCGGCATCACGCCGCCCGGCCTGCCGAGTTTCGCGGGCGTCATTCCGTTCTTTCTATGGCTGAGCGTCGGCTTCATCTGGCTGTTCTTCCTCGGCGGCATGGCCGTGCTGTTCTGGTCCATCGCGCAGATGGCCAAGGCCTCGTGGGACGCCATCGCGAACCAGCAGCAACGCTTCGAACGCGACCAACGCATGCTCGAGCGCATGCGCAAGGAGCGTGAGGACCACGACGCCCGCCAGGCCCGCATTCCCCATCAGGACGAAACAGCGCCCGGGGTCCGGAAGATCGGCACGCCGCGCGGCCCGCGCACGACGGGCGGCTGATCCGCCCGCCCTACACTGCCCGCATGAGCGAGACAGAGCAGAACGGCAAGGTCATCCGCTGCGGCGTCGTCGGCGTGGGACGCATGGGACGTCACCACGCGCGCGTCTACACCGAACTGCCCGGCGCGACGCTCGTGGGCGTGGTCGACCGCGACCCCGACCGCCGCGGCGACATCGTCTCCAAACACGGCGGCAAGGGGTTCGAGACGGTCGAGCAACTCCTCGACGCCGGCGTCGACGCCGTCAGCGTCGCCGTCCCGACCACCGCGCAC
>JBQLZI010000230.1:0-4267 GCA_052168195.1 Phycisphaerales bacterium | reverse complement strand
TATTCGCGCTGGGGACGGGCGTACTGAGGGCCCCGCCGGGGCTTCTGCGGGGTCCCGGCGTCACAACCATGTGTCAATTCAGCGGATAGAAGCCCGTCTCGGCGTGAAACCTCGCGCGCAAATGAGAAACTGGGTTGATTCTCTGGCCTGATTCCGCCATACTCGTATCTGGCGGATCGAGGAGGGAAGCGGCGGCGTAGGCCTCCGTTCTCGACCCGTGAGCGTGCTTCGCAGACCGCGTCAGGCGCACCACGAGCGGAGGGAAGCGGCGATGGCCACCGTCACCAAGAAAGATCTCGTCGATCGAGTCGCGGCCGCGACGGGTCTGAAACGATCCGACGTGCGGAAGGCCGTTCAGTGCCTGTTCGACCAGATCGTGTACGAGCTTGGTCACGGGAACCGTCTCGAATTCCGCGACTTCGGCATTTTCGAGATCAAGGAGCGGGCGCCGCGCGTCGCGCAGAACCCCAAGACGCTCGAGCGCGTCGAGGTCCCTGCGAAGCGGACGGTGAAGTTCAAGGTCGGCAAGATGATGCAGGACTCGCTGGACGATCCGAACCTCATCGAGTCGAAGATCACCTCGACCTGGCCCAACTCCTTCAGCGACGACGCGCTCATCAACGACTGAGCAGGTCGCTGGTTCGGGTGAACCCGGACGACGGGTCGAACCCTCCCCCCATCGAGTCACGCAGGTATCATCCGCCCCGGCCGCGTCGCCCCGGCGGCGGGCTGTTGACCTCTGCACCCACGACCCCGAAAAGCGAGCCCCGATCGCCATGCCCTCGACCGCGCAACTCCTCGGCGCCGAAGCCGACACGCTCCTGTCGTACGAGTCCAAAGGCTTTCCTAAGAGCACGTTGCACCTGCCGGGGCCGGACTTCATCGACCGGGTGTTCTCGAAGACCGACCGCTCGCCCGTCGTGATGCGCAACTACCAGACGATCCTGAACACGGGCCGTCTGGCGGGCACCGGGTACATGTCGATCCTGCCGGTCGACCAGGGCATCGAGCACTCCGCGGTCGCGTCGTTCACGCCCAACCCGGCGTACTTCGACCCGGCGAAGATCGTCGAACTGGCGATCGAGGGCGGGTGCAACGCCGTCGCGTCGACGCTCGGCGTGCTGGGCGCCGTCTCGAGGCAGTACGCGCACCGCATCCCGTTTCTGGTGAAACTCAACCACAACGAGCTGATGTCGTACCCCAACCAGTTCGACCAGACGCGCTACGGGTCGGTGCGTCAGGCGTTCGAGATGGGCGCGGTGGCGGTCGGCGCGACGATCTACTTCGGCAGCGAGGAATCGCGCCGCCAGATCGACGAGGTGGCGGCGTGGTTCGAGGAGGCCCACCAGTTCGGCATGGTGACCGTGCTCTGGTGCTACACCCGCTCGGACGGGTTCAAGCAGGACAAGGACTACCACACCTCCGCGGACCTCACGGGCCAGGCCAACCACCTGGGCGTGACGATCGAGGCGGACATCATCAAGCAGAAACTCCCGACGCTGAACCGCGGCTACGAGGCGCTGAACAAGAACGGCAAGTTTGGCAAGTACGACAAGACGATGTACGACAAGTTCACGCCAGACGATCACCCGATCGACCTGTGCCGCGTGCAGGTCGCGAACTGCTACATGGGCCGCATGCCGCTGATCAACTCGGGCGGCGAGAGCAAGGGCGAGAGCGACATGGCCGACGCGGTGCGCACGGCGGTGATCAACAAGCGGGCGGGCGGCATCGGGCTGATCTCGGGACGCAAGGCGTTCCAGCGTCCGATGAAGGACGGCGTCGCGCTGCTCAACGCCATCCAGGACGTGTATCTGGACGAGTCGGTCACCATCGCGTGAGCACGAATCCCTACGCGCCCAGCGAGAACTGGAATACGGGCGAGCAGCGCCGCAGCGGCGGCGCGCCGCTATGGGCGTTGCTCGTGGCGTGTCTGAGCACGCTGGCGCTCGGGTGTTTCGGCGGCATCGTGGCCGGGTTCGTGCTCGGGTTCGCCGCTGGCGAAAGCGCGACCGAATCGATCGATGGGTACCTCGATGGACCGGGCTTCGCTGAGGTCTCGGTCGTCGCGCGAGCGGTTGCGCCAGCGAGCGACGACGCCACGGCCGCGATCGAGGTGCTGGTCAGCAACAACGCCGACGAGCCGCGCTGGGTTGACGCGATCGATATCTACCACGATCTGGTTGCGCCCGAGGAAATCGTGCGCTCGGAGCCGGCGTTCAACGCCACTGACCTGTACGAGGATGAAGACGATGCCTCCGGCGCGTGGACCGAGTACGCGTTCGACCCCATCATGATCCCCCCGGGTAGGACCGTGTCGGTGCGTTTCGAGGTGGCGATTCCCGCGGAAGAACGGCGGACCGGCGACGTTGATGTGTGGGTCGACGGCGACTTCATCCGTGCCCACGTGCACATGCACGAGGGCGGTGGATCGGCCACGCGCGAACCGGGGTACTGAGGTGCGCGTCGCGGCGCAGATCGCGGTGCTTCTGTTCGCGTTGCTGGGGGCGGGGTTCGTGCTGGCGCTCGCGCCGGCGCCGACGGAGCCCGCGCCGCTCGCGCTGGTCGAGGTCCGCTCGTGGGTCGTGCTCGGGCGCGGGCGACACATGTACGCGCGGATCACCGCGCCGCCGGGGCACGAACGACTCTCGACGGTGGTCGAGTACACCGGCGCGTTCATGCGCTCGGGGTACGTCCGCCCGGAGGCGTTCATCGATCAGGACCGGATCGTGAAGGCGCGGCGAGGTGAGCGTGTGCTCCCGATGCTTGACGTGCCGATGGATCAGCGGCTCGAAGCGGTGTACTGGCTGCCGCTGGAGACGATCGAAGAACTTCAGCGCGATCGCGCGTTCGCGGCGCGGTACTTCCTGACCGGCCCGAACTCGTCGTCGGGGCTGCGTGCGGCGTTCGAGTCGTCGGGGATCCCACTGCCGAGCGCGATGTTCGGCCTCGGCGGCGTGCTGGGCGAGTTCCCGGGGATCGAGTATCTGCCCGGCGCAGAGATCGAAGCGCGGGACTGGCCGAGGATCGGCTTCGCGGACGGGCCGGAGGCGTCGCCCGGCGCGGAGTGATCACACGAACACGCGAATCGCACGGGCGGCGACGGAGAGTTCCTCGCGAACCGTGCCCGCCAGCCGCGCGGCGTGGTCATGATCGTCGGCGACCACGAACAGGGCGCTGCCGCTGCCCGTGACGTGGACGGGCAAACCGACCTCGCTCGCGGCGGCGGCGCGGAGGTCCGCGAGCGCGGGCCGCACGGCGCAGGCGGCCTGGGCGAGGTCGTTGAAGAGCGTTTCGCCCTCGAGTGAGCCGCCGTTGGCGAGATCGCGGACATCGTCGGCGTGGAGTTCGTGGTTGCTTTCGATGAGTTCATCGAATGCGCGGTAGACGTCGCCCGTCGGGCATCCGAACGGGGGGACTATGAACGCGAGCCAGCGTTCCGCGCTGGACGGCTCGATCCGCTCGATTCGATCGCCGAAGCCCTCGACGATCGCGGGGCGGGGTCGGTCGGCGTCGTCGATGAAGAACGCGATGTCGCTGCCGAGGGTCATCGCGATCGCGCGGAGGGCGCCGTCGTCGAGGTCGAGCCCGTAGAGGTCGCGGAGGCCGGTGAGCATGGCCGCGGCGTCGGATGAGCCGCCGCCCATGCCCGCGCCGACCGGGATGCGCTTGTCCATCTTGAGTTGCACGGTGAGCCGGCGGCCGATGCGCTCCTCGAGCGCGTGCTGGGCGCGCACGGCGAGGTCTTTCGTGATGGGCCAGTCGATGTCGGAGCGTTTGAGCGCGTCGTCGTGCCAGAGGATGGCGTAGCGGCTGGCGCGCGATGGGTCGAGCGCGAGGAGATGCATGTCGTCGCGCAGGTCCACCGCGGCCATCCAACTCGCGATCGGGTGGTACCCCTTCTCCCCTTCCGGCCTGCCCACGGCGAGCGCGAGATTCACCTTGGCGTACCCGCCCGTGCGCACGACTTCACCGACGCGGTGCTCGCTCACGCCAGCGCGTCCTTGGCCCAGCGCATCATCTGGTCCTCGTCGAGGCCATCGCGCGTGCGCTTGGCGTTGAGCACGAGGTCCGCAAGGGCTCGGAAGGCGCCGCGCCCCCCCCGCTCGTCGAGGACCACGCTGGCGCGCGAACGGACCTCGGGCCGCGCGTCCGCGGGGCACGCGCTGAAGGCGCACTTGAGCATGGCGGGCAGGTCGTTGACGTCGTCGCCGATGTAAACGCAGCGGTCCGGCGCGACGCCGATCGCGGCGCACGCGCGTTCGAG
>JBQLZI010000229.1:0-4306 GCA_052168195.1 Phycisphaerales bacterium | reverse complement strand
CGACCAGGGTCGGGCTCTCGGATCTTCTGCGCATCACGCTGCCAGGAGATGCGCGATCGTTTGATCGTCTCCGCGGCGCGATCGAGACTGCCTTGCGGCCGCAGGCGCTGCTGCTCGACCTCGACGGCGTGATCGCCGATGTCGGGAATTCGTACCGGGCGGCGATCCTGGAGACGGCGCGGTCGTTCGGGGTTGCCTTGACTCCCGGCGACGTGGCCGCGGCGAAGCGCGCGGGCGACGCGAACAACGACTGGGCGCTCACGCTGCGCCTGCTCGAATCACGAGGAGTTTCCACGGACCTGCCGGAGGTCACGCGGCGGTTCCAGCGCGTGTACGAGGGGTCGAACGGCGCCGCCGCACTGCGTGAGAACGAATCGCTGATTCCGCCGCGCGATGGGTTGCGGAGACTCGCTGAACGGCTGCCGCTGGCGATCGTCACCGGACGCCCGCGATCGGAAGCCGAATGGTTCCTGCGTCGCGCGGGCGTCGAAGACCTGTTCCAGACGCTCGTCTGCATGGAGGACGCGCCCGCCAAGCCCTCGGCACAGCCGGTCCTGCTCGCGCTGCGGCGGCTCGGGGTTGAGCGGGCGTGGATGCTCGGCGACACGCCAGACGACGCGATCGGGGCGCGCGCGGCGGGTGTGGTTCCGATCGGCGTTGCCGCTCCGGGCGAGGATCCATCCGAATCTCGCGACGCCCTGCTCGGCGCAGGCTGTGCGCGTGTTCTCGACGAGTTCAACGACATTCTGGAGGTTCTTCCATGACCGCGCGCACCGTGCAACTCCGCCGCCAGACACTCGAGACGAGCGTTGAGGTCTCGCTCACCCTTGATGGCCGGGGCGAGCGGTCGATCGCGACGGGCCTTGGGTTCTTCGATCACATGCTCACGGCGTTCGCGGCCCACGCGCGCCTCGACCTCACGCTCACCTGCGCGGGGGACCTCCAGGTCGACGATCATCACACGGTCGAAGACTGCGCGCTCACGTTCGGGCAGGCGGTCGATCGGGCGCTGGGCGAGCGGCGCGGGGTCGCACGTTTCGGCTCGGCGCACGCCCCGCTCGATGAGGCGCTCGCCCGGGCGGTGATTGACCTTTCCGGGCGCCCGCACGCGACGGTGAACCTTGCGCTGGTCCGCGATTCGATCGGCGATGTCGCGTGCGAGAACCTGTCGCATTTCTTCGTGTCGTTCGCGTCTGCGGCGCGACTCACCTTGCACGTAGACGTGCTGCGGGGCGAGAACGACCACCACAAGGCGGAAGCGGCGTTCAAGGCGTTCGCGCTGGCGCTTCACCAGGCAGTCGCGCTCGATGCTGACACGACTTCGGTTCCGTCGACGAAGGGGACCTTGGAATGAATGCGCGCGATGTTGTTGTGGCGTCGACCGGGGTGGCGAACACGGCGTCGATGGCCGCGGCGCTTCGGCGCTGCGGCGCGAGCGTGGATATCACCGACGATCCGGCCCGGGTCGCGGACGCGGCCTTCGCCGTGCTGCCCGGCGTCGGTTCGTTTGCGGCGGGCATGGAGCGTCTTCGTGCGCGGGGAGTTGGGGATGCGATCGCGGAGCGGGTGCGCGCGGACCGCCCCCTGCTCGCGGTGTGCCTCGGGCTGCAACTGCTGTGCGTGTCCTCGGAGGAATCGCCCGGGGTCGAGGGTCTCGGCGTGATCGACGCGCGGGTGACGCGGTTCCCCGCACCGGCGCGCACGCCGCAGTTCGGCTGGAACCGCGTCGAAGCGGGCGCCGGTTGTCGGCTCATTACAAGCGGGCACGCGTACTTTGCGAACTCGTACAGGCTTGAGCGGCCGCCGGAGGGATGGTCGAGTGCGACCAGCGTGCACGGTGGCTCGTTCGTGGCGGCGCTTGAACGCGGATCTGTGCTGGCGTGCCAGTTCCACCCGGAACTGTCCGGCGCGTGGGGCGCAGGGCTTCTGCGGCGGTGGCTCTCGTTCGAGGAGGCGTGCGCATGCTGACAAAGCGTGTCATCCCGTGCCTGGATGTGCGAGGCGGGCGGATCGTGAAGGGCGTGCGGTTCTCGGGGCTGCGCGACGCGGGCGATCCCGTCGAGCGGGCAGCGGTGTACGAGGCGCAGGGCGCCGACGAACTGGTGATCCTCGACGTATCGGCGACGATCGAGCAGCGCGCGACCGCGCTCGACACGATCGCACGGGTTCGCGACGTTCTGTCGATCCCGCTCACGGTCGGGGGCGGGGTCCGGAGCGTGCCCGACGCGGAGCGGCTGCTCGCGGCCGGGGCCGACAAGGTCGCGGTGAATACGGCGGCGGTTGAGCGTCCCGAGATCATCGCAGAACTGGCCGCGCGCACGGGCTCGCAGTGCGTGGTGCTCGCGCTGGACGCGGCACGGCGCGCGAACGCCGAGGGCTGGATCGTGGTCACGCGCTCAGGATGCGAGCGGACGACCATCGACGCGGTCGCGTGGGCTCGCGAGGCCGAGCGGCTCGGCGCGGGGGAGATCCTTCTGACGAGTTGGGACCGCGACGGCACGGGAACGGGGTACGACGTTGAACTGCTCCGCGCGATGGCGGCGGGCGTGCGCGTGCCGATCATCGCGTCGGGCGGCGGGGCGAACGCGGACGACATGCTCGCGGCGTTCGACGCGGGCGCGGACGCGGCGCTGGCCGCGTCGATCTTTCACGATGGGCATTCCACTGTTGACGCGGTGAAGGCCGAGTTGCGCAGCGCAGGATTGGAGGTTCGGCTGTGATTGTTCCGTCGATCGATCTCATGAACGGGAACGCGGTGCAACTGATCGAAGGGCGCGAGAAGGCCCTCGACGCGGGCGATCCCCGACCGATTGCGCAGCGATTCGGGCTTGCCGGAGAGGTCGCGGTGATCGACCTCGACGCGGCGATGGGCATCGGATCGAACGAGGGAACGATCCGCGAACTGCTCCGGCTGGCGCCGTGCCGCGTCGGAGGCGGCATCCGCGACGCGGACGCGGCGCTGCGCTGGCTCGACGCGGGGGCGCGGAAGGTGATCCTCGGGACGGCGGCGCGACCGGACGTGCTGCGGCGGCTCCCGAAGGATCGTGTCATCGCTGCGCTGGACGCGCGGGACGGGGAAGTCGTGACCGAAGGGTGGACGAAGCGCACCGGAGTTGGCGTCGAAGAGCGCATCGAGGAACTCCGCGAGCACGTGGGCGGCTTCCTTGTGACCTTCGTGGAACGCGAGGGGCGCATGGGCGGCCTGCCCGGGGATCGCGTCGCCGACCTGGTCCGTCGCGCGGCGCCGACACGGCTCGTGGTGGCGGGCGGCGTGCGCACGGCGGAGGACGTCGCGGCCGCGGATCGACTCGGCGCCGACGCGCAGGTGGGGATGGCGTTGTACACGGGCGCGTTCGATCTCGCGGAGGGGCTGTGCGCGCCGCTGCGGAGCGATCGCGCCGACGGACTCTGGCCGACGATCGTCGCCGACGCTGGCGGACGCACGTTCGGGCTGGCGTACTCGAACCTTGAGTCCGTGCGGCGGGCCCTGGACGAGCGGCGCGGCGTGTACTTCTCGCGGTCGCGCGACGAGGTCTGGGTGAAGGGCGCGACCTCCGGCGACACGCAGCAACTTCTGGGGGTGGATGTCGACTGCGACCGCGACACGCTCCGGTTCACCGTGCGCCAGGCCGGCGAAGGATTCTGTCACCTTGGGACGCCGGCGTGCTTCGGAGCGCTCCGCGGGCTCGGCGCCCTTGATCGCACGCTCGGGCGGCGGGCGGTCGATGCGCCGACCGGCTCGTACACGGCGCGGCTGATGCGCGAGCCGGGCTTGCTGGCGAGCAAACTGCTGGAGGAAGCGGACGAACTCGCGGAATCAGAGACGGCCGAGCACGCCGCGAACGAAGCGGCGGACGTGATCTACTTCGCGATGGTCGCGGCCCGGTCGCGCGGCGCCTCGCTCGAAGACATCGAGCGCTGCCTGGACGAGCGATCGCTGCGCGTCTCACGGCGGCCGGGGAACGCCAAAGTGAACGTGTCTACGGGAGAACGCGGCAATGAGTGTTGAACAGGGTGTGTTGCTGCGGCGAGTATCGGCGGCCGAGGTCGCGAGGTCCGTGCGGCCCGCGGTGGACGCGGAGACGCTCGCGGCCGCCGGCGAGATCGTGGGCTCGGTGCGCACGGGCGGCGAGGTTGCCGTTCGATCCTTCGCCGAGCGGTTCGGAGAGCGCGCATCGGGTGAGCCGCTGGTGCTGGATCGCCGCGCCATGCGGGCGGCGCTGGACGGGCTCAGCGCGGAGGAGCGTGGGGTGCTCGAGCGCACCGCGGCGCGCATCGAAGCGTTCGCGGCCGCGCAGCGCGCGGC
>JBQLZI010000228.1:0-4322 GCA_052168195.1 Phycisphaerales bacterium | reverse complement strand
GTCGTGAGTTCGTCGCGCAGGCGGTCGAGCAGCGGCTCGAGCACAAGCGCACGGTTGCCGTGCGTCTCCGCCTCGATCGCGGCGCCCACCGAGCCCAGCAGCAGCGCGTCGAACAGCCCGCCGCCCGCGGCCAACGTCAGTCCCACCACGCTCAGCATCGCGTCGCCGCAGCCCAGCGGGTCGACGGCGCGGCGGGCGAAACTCGGAAGGAAGTCGTTGAGCAGGCGCCCGGTGTCGTCGCGCCGTGTTGCGTCGAACGCGACGGCGCCGTCCTCACCGAGTTTCACGATCACGTGGCCGGCCTTCGCGCGGTTAGCGATCGAGCCCGCGAGCGTCGCGACGCCCTCTTCCGGGCTTTGTAGCGCGGCGCGGAGTTCCGCCTCGGTGGGCATGAGCACGTCGCAGCCCTTGAGCGAGAGCAGACTGGCGCGCGGGCCGGAGACGTCGCCCAGCATCACGCGCGTGCGCGGGCGGAGCGTCTGGACGAGGCGCCCGAGCGTGTCCTGCCCGAGGGCGCCGTAGCCGAAGTCGATCAGCGCGACCACGTCCCACGCCGGGGCGGCGGCGTCGATGGCGCGCACGAACTCGTCGGTCGCGTGGCGTGCGTACGCGGGCGGCGGCGGGTCGTCGAGTTTGAGGAGTTTCTGACTCTTGGCGAGGTAGCGGCGCTTGCGCGGGATCCGCCCGCCGTGGCGCAGCGGGATGACGTCGACGCCGTGGTCGTGGCACAGGCGCATCAGTTGGCCGCTGGTCCGCCCGCGCCCGATGGGCGTGGCGAGCGTGACGTTGGCGCCGAGGCCGCGGAGGTGCTGCGCGATGATGGCCGCACCCCCCATGAAGCGCTCCTTGCCCACGAGCGTGGCGTTCATCATGGGCGACTCGCCCGCGATGTGCGTCGGGTCGCAGTGGAGGTATTCGTCGACGATGGTGTCGCCCACGACGAGGCAGCGCAGGCCGGCGGCGTGCTGGAGCAGTTTCCGCAGCGCGGGCTCGCTCTGGTGGTGGCGCTGAACGTACCCCGCGACGCGATCCGCGTTGAGCGCCCACTCACGAGCGTGGCTGGTGATGAGCCGGGTCGAGGAATAGACGACGTCGCCCGACGAGAAGAGCACCTTCCCGCCGTAGGCGCGGACCACGTCGCGCTCGGCGGCGAGGCGGGCGTCGTGGGAATCGCGGTACTCGGCGCCCTTGACGTAACGATCGGGTTTGACGGCGTCGAGGGTCTCGACGGCCGTCGGCGCGTGCGACACGACGACCATGTCCACGCATTCGAGGGCGGCGAGGTTCTCGGCGCGGAGCCGCTCGGGCACGAGCGGCCGCCCGAGCCCCTTGTCGATGACGGCGTCGGCGGAGACGGAAACGATGAGCAGGTCGCCCTGGCGCCTGGCCCAGAGCAGGTGCCTGAGGTGCCCGGGGTGGACGATGTCGAAGCAGCCGTGGCAGAGCACCACGGTCTTGCCGCGGCGCTGGGACTCTCTGGCCCGGGTGGCGGCTTCGGGGATGGAAATGACCTTTCGTCCGGCGTTCACGGTGAAGTTATCGACCCGTTTGTGTCGATGGCTGAACCGGAGTTCTGCGCACATGGGATCGCTGAGCGTGATCATCGCGACGAGGAACCGCGCCGCGGCGCTGCGGGAGACCCTGCGCGCCGTCCCCCCGGGCGCGGAGGTGCTCGTCGTCGATAACGCCTCGACGGACCTGACCTCTGCCGCGGTGCGCGACGCGCGGCCCGAGGCTCGGCTGATCCGGCTCGACCGCAACGAGGGCCCGACGGCCAAGCAGATCGCGCTGGAACAGGTATCGAACGAGTTCGTGGTGGCGCTCGATGACGACTGCGCCCCCACCGACCACGCGACGTGGGCCGCGATGCTCTCCCGGCTCCGCAGGGACGACTCCTTGGCGTGCGCGGGCTTCGGCGTCCGGCTGCCGAGCCGGCGCTGGGAGTGCGCCGCGCTGCCACGGGTGTTCGTCGGCGCGGCGGTCGCGTTCCGCCGGAACGCGCTGCTTGAGGCGGGGGGCTACGACCGCCGGCTGTTCATGCAGGCCGAGGAATACGACATCGTCTACCGGCTGGCGGCGCGCGGCTGGCGCTGCGAGGTGTTCCACGATCTTGTCGCCCTGCACCGCAAGCACGAACAGGGGCGGCGCAACGCGCGAACGGTTTTCCTCGACGCGCGGAACAACGTGGCCCAGGCGCTTCGATACCTCCCGACTGAATGGCGCTCGCGCTACGCGAAGGCGTGGACGGAGCGGTACGTGGCCCTCGGCCGGGCCGGGCGGCACGCGACGGCCGCAAAGCGCGGCGTGGCCGCGGCGCGGCTCGACCCGCGGATGCGCGGGCGGCGCGAGATGCCGATGGGCGCGTTCGAGGACGTGTTCCGCCTGCGCGAGATCGCTCCGGCGCTGCGCGCCCTGCAGGTGTCGGGCGTGGAGCGCGTGCTCTTCGCGACGCTGGGCAAGAACATGCCGATGTACGCCGAGGCGGCGCGGTGGGCGGGGCTCCGCGTCGCGGCGGTGGCGGACGACCGCTTCGCGCGCGCGGGCGTGCGCTGGTGCGAGGGCGCGCCGGTGCTGACGACCGAGCAGGCGCTGCACGAGGACTTCGACGCGGTGGTTGTCAGCGACAGCGCTCCGATCTTCGCGCACCAGGCCGCGGAGCGGTGGCGCCGGTTGACCGTGAAGCACGTGCTGGCGCCCGACGGGCTCGACCCCGAGTCGGCGCGCGATGCCGCGGAGGCCGGGAGCGCGCGCACCGCGGCGGCCTGATCTGGCGAATCAGAAACGGATGATGACGCTGGCGCCGAGGTAGGGCGCGGGATCGAACTCCTGTTCGCCGATCTTGCGTCCGTCGTCGTCGAGGCCCTTGAGTTTCTGCCACGCGACCACGCCGCCCTCGAGCGCAAACTCGAAGCGATTGGATGGGCGGTAGCGGGCTTCGGCGCCGACCACGACCCGTTTCTCGCGGGCCACGCCGCCGGGGTTCACGCTGCGCGAGTCGTCGAGGCGCCAGTCGCGGAACTCGAAGGACCCGAAAATGCCGAGCGACCAGTCCTGCGCGATCTCGTGGGAGAGGATGAGCCCAAGGTCGCGCGAGGCGAGGCGGGTTCGCTCGCTGATGTCCCACTCGATGCCCAGCAGCGGGATGACGAGCACGTCGTCTTCGATCTGCGTGCCGGCCGCGACGCCGAAGGTGAACATGAGGTCGTCGCTCACGCGGTATTGCGCACCCGCGGTGCCGCGGAGTTCGAGCGAATCGCCAAAGTCTGCGCCGGACTCGAAGGCGGCGCGGCCTTCGACGCCCGCGAACCACGACCACGTTTCGTTGACCCGGCCGAAGAGCCCGCCGCCGAGGCGGTAGACCTGCATGTGGCCCCACGGGTCGTCGGTCCCGGGGATGACGGTGGTGACGTCGCTGAAGTCGTAGTACGACTGCGATGTGCCGAAAGACACGCGCAGGCGGAGATCGTCGCGGAGCGTCGTGTTGAACGCGAGGGAGGCATCGACTCGCGCGAGATCGAAGTCGCCGCTCTGCTTGCCGTCGGCGCCGACCATGCCGCGGGCAGAGGCGTCGAACTGCCAGAAGTCGGCCGGCGCGCGGGCCTGATCGAGGCGCGTGGCGGGGCCGACGGGCGGGCGCACGGCGGCGCGGCCGGGTTCGGGCTGGGATTGATCCTGCGCGACAGCCACCGGTGCGGCAAGCGCGGCGAGCACAACGAGAGCGAACGGGTGGCGCATGGGCGGCAACGCTACCGGATCACACGCGCATCCGCCACGCGAACAGCAGCCATTCGAGCACGAAGAACGCGACGGCCGCGAGCACGAACCACGGCCAGATCTCGCGGGGCGCGGCTTCTCCGGCGGCGGCGGTCGCGCCGGCGCGGGTGGCGACGGGCAGCGCGTCGGTCGTCGCGATGGATGACTCGGCGGCGCTGAAGAGGTTCACCGGAGCGATGGAGTCGGCTTCCGCGGCGCCGGTGAGGGTGTACACCCCCACCAGCGGGGGCACGCCGAGCGACACGAACGAGGACGAACCGGACGAATCGGCCCGGGATTCGAGTTGTGCCGGTCCCTCCGCGGTGACACGCTCCGCGCCGGTCGCGGCGGCCACGACGAGGGGCTCGCCGGTGGTGAAGGAGCGGCCCGCGGACATCGCGGCGCGCGGGGCGAGCGTTTCCACGGCGTTGGCGAGGAAGATCGCGAAGCCGACGTCGAGCGGCCAGGTGGACTGCGCGAGGTCGAAGCCGACGATAACCCGTTCGACGCCGTTGGCGATGATGGACGCGATGAGCGGCCCGGGTTCGCCGAACGCGAGCGGGTGCGCG
>JBQLZI010000227.1:0-4366 GCA_052168195.1 Phycisphaerales bacterium | reverse complement strand
CGACTTTGCTGTCGGCGAGCATGACGACCCGGTCGGCGCGCTCCGCCTCGTCCATCAGGTGGGTGCTGAGCACGACGGTCATCGCGGCGCTTCGGCGAACCCGGTCCAGCGTGTCGAGGAACGCGGCCCGGGCGGCGTGGTCGAGGCCCGTCGTGGGTTCGTCGAGCAGAAGAAGCCGCGGCTCGGCGAGCAGCGCACGGGTGAGGTCGATGCGCCGGCGCAGCCCCCCCGAGAGCGTCGAGACGCGATCGTCGAGACGGTCGGTCACGCCGAGGTCGTCGGCCACGCGGCGGATCGAGTGGTCCGCGTCTCGCGACGACATCCCGAACAGACGCGCCTGCACACGCAGGTTCTCGCGACCCGTCAGAAGGCGGTCCAGGGCCTCGTGCTGGAAGACGACCCCGAGGTCCCCGCGGGCGCCGACCGCGTGCTCGCGGCCGAGCAGGGCCAGCGAGCCGGTTGTGGGGGCGTCGAGGGTCGCAAGGATCCGCAGCAGGCTGGACTTGCCCGATCCGTTCGGCCCGAGCAATGCCACGAACGCGCCGTCGTCGATGCGCAGCGAGACACCGTCCAGCGCCGTGCGCGCCGGGCTGCGCCTTGTGGCGCGGTAGGTTCGCGTGAGCCGCTCGGCGACAATGGCGGGCGGCGCGGCGTTCACCGGAAAAGGGCCGCGGCCAGCGCGTCGCCGACCATCGCGATCAACAGGAGGGGGAGATACGCGATCGACCCGAAGAAGAGCAGGGCGGCGGAGCGGTCGTCGCGGCGGACCGCGAAGCGGATCGCGCCGGCGAGCATCACCCCTCCGAGGAGCACGGCCGCCACCGCGTAGGGCCAGCCGAGCAAGCCCTCGCCGCCGCGCCAACGCATCGCCAGAACGGCGGCGAGCGAGACGGGGATCAGCGCGGCCGACCAGACCACGGTGGTGAACGCGGTGCTCGCGCCGGAGGGGTCGACCACCGGGAGCACACGGTGCCCGCCCAGGGCGTAATCCTCGCGGTACTTCCAGGCGAGCGCGAGGAAGTGGGGGATCTGCCAGACGGTCATAATGGCGACGATCGACCAGCCGCCGGGGTGGTCGAGCCCGAACGCTCCGCCCTGCCACGCCCCGGCCCAACCGATGAGGGGCGGGACGGCGCCGGGCGCCGCGCCGACGATCGCCGCGAGCGGCGTCACCGGCTTGAGCGGGGTGTAGATCACGACGTAACTGACGATGGTGGCGAGCGCGACGAGCGCGGACGCCCAGTTCGCGAACGCGGCGAGGATCACCAGCCCCAGCGCCGAGCACGCCAAACCGACAAGCAGGCCCGTCGAAGCGCTGAGGCGCCCCGCGGGGATCGGGCGGTTCGCGGTCCGGCGCATCGCGGCGTCGCGGACTCGCTCAAGCCATTCGTTCAGCGCCGCCGCCCCGGAGGAACACAGCGCGGTGCCGAGGGCGGTCGCAATGGCCAGGGCGGCGAGCGTCCCGGCGCTTCGGCCCGCGATCCCACCTTGACCGAACACCATCGCGCCCATCGCGAACCCGACCATCGTGGTCACCACGACCAGTTTGGTGATCCGGGGCTTGGTCAGTTCAGCGAGGTCGCGCATCAACACGGCGGCGCGGGACTCCCGACCTCCTGCGGAGGCGGCCAGCGGGTCGGCGGCGAGGGTGGCGGTGTGTCGCAACCGTGGGGCTCGGGCGTGAGAGAACGTCCCGCCGGACCGCATCCGTTGCTGTCCTGCAGGAACAGCGGAAGGATAGCCGGCTCCCCGTTCGGCCGCTCAGGGTTGCGTCGACCCGAAGTTCGAGAGGACGGCGTTCAGGTCGGCGAAATCCACGAGCGCGTCGCCGTTGACGTTGCCCGGGAGGCCGAGCCCGCGCGATCCGAACCGGGACAGCACGGCGTTCAGATCGGCGAAATCGACCACCCCGTTGCCGCTCGCGTCGCCAGGGAGCGATGTGGAGGCGAGGGGATCGATCTGCCGGACGTCGGCGAGCAGCCCGAGCGCGTTGGCGAAGAAAACCGCCTCTTCGCCCGCGTCGAGGAAATCGCCGTCCATGTTCACGTCCGTCAGCAGCAGCGCCGCATCGGAACTGGCGTCGGTGACGATCAGCCGTCCATCGGGCAGCGAGTGCAGGTCGATCAGCGAGAAGCCCGACGCGGTGTTCTCGTACACCACCGCGGCTTCGCCCGGATCGTTGGCGTCCAGATCGGCGTTCGTGTCGCGCATGCGGATGACCTGATCAACGCCGCCCGGCGCGATCTGCGCCGTGTAGAGCGAGCCGGGACGAGCCGCGTCTTCCGCGAGCGCAAAGCCCGCGGAGATCGTGACGCCTGAGGCGTTCGTCGAGTCGAAGAACGCGGCGAACTCGCCCGGATCATCCGCGTCCTGATCCGCGTTCCCGTCCTCGAGCCGGAAGACGCCGAAGAGCCCGGCCGAGGAATTCCGGAGGTAGAGCGCGTCGCCGATCCAGACGATCTCCTGCGGCGAATACGGGCCGTTCCCCGCGCCGAACGCCCCGGCCGCGGCGAAGGGGACGATCTCGCCCGCGTCGTGCGCGTCGCCGTCGTTGTTGAGGTCGAGCAGCCGGTACACCCCGTCGTCGCCGAAGGAATTGCCCGCGTTGACCACATAGAGATGGCCGTCCGGGCCGAAGGCGGCGCCGGTCGGAAACGCGAAGGAGACCCCGGACACGTTGCCCGCGTCGGCGTACACGACGCTCTCGCCGGCGTCCTGCGCGTCGCCGTCGCCGCTGTTGTCGCGGAACACGTAGACCACCCGGTTCCCTTGATCCCCGATGGCGCAGACGCCGTTGGGCGCCGTCGCGAGACACGTCGGGTTCGCGATGCCAATCGTCCCGGCGGCGTTTGCCCCGGAGAAGAACACGCCGACCTCCGCCGGCTCTTCGAAGCCGCCGCTCCCGTCGACGTCGGCGATGCGGAAGACCGCGTCGTTCGTGCGGTCGTTGATGACATACGCTGTCTGTGCGCACACAGACGGACCGCCTGCGGCGAGCAGCAGCGCGATGAGCGGGCGGGTGGCGACCATGGTTCTCTCCTCGAAGGCGGAAAGCCCCAAGGTACCGCGCCGCTTCCGGGGCGCGAAGCACCCGGATTGGCGGGAACGCCGGGAACGATCTACGCTCTCGCGGCCAGACCCGGCCCCGGTAGCTCAGTTGGATAGAGCAACGGATTTCTAATCCGTCGGTCGCAGGTTCGAATCCTGCCCGGGGCGTTTCAGGAGGCGGTCGCCTCGCGCGGCGCGACCTTGCGGCCCATCTTCCCTTCCGGGTCGTGGGAGTGGATGATCGCGCCCTCTTCCGGCGTGCCGACGTTCAGCGTGCTCCGACCCTTGCGCACCGAGCAGTGCACCCAGTAGTCGTTGGCCATCACCTCGAGCGCCTGGATCGCGTGGTTGATCGCCACGCTCATGTGCTCCTTGGGCACGCTCATCGCGAACGTGCTCTTGAGGTGCTCCATGATCTTCTCGATTTCGGACGACTTCTGCAGCGCCTCGAACAGCGTCTTCTGCACCCCGATGAGTTCGAGTTTGTACGGCCCGCGCACATAGGCCTCCGCGCGGTCGATGCGACCCTTCCCGTCGGGGCGGCCGACGAACACCTTCTTGGCGCCCTGGAGGTTCAACTTGAAGATGTTCTTCCCGTTGATCTTCCAGGTCGCCTGGTCGCCCGTGAGCCGGACCATCACCTGCTTCACGCCCGCGACGTCGAGCCCGCCGATGCCTACCTGACCAGGCACGTCGTCGCCCAGCCCGCCCTGGGCGAGCCAGCGGAACGCCTCCACCGGATTCAGTTTGAGCCCCGCCTCCTCGGCGATGGCCGAGCAGTTCTCGCGGATGTTCTCGAACACGCCGTTGGCCGAGTACCAGTACTCGGCGAAGCGCATGTGCTGGCGGACGCGCCGGCGCTGCAACTCGTCGTAGCGTTCAAGCAGCCAGCCGCGCTCGTGCTCGCCCCGCTCGAGTTCGAGGATCGTGTACGCGAGTTCGCGCGCGCCGGTCTGGGTCAGCGTCATGCCCGCAGCGAGGATGGGGTCCGCGAACCCGGCGACCTCGCCCACGAGGAACCAGTTGTCGCCGTAGGTGCGGTCCACGACGTACGACCAGTCGGTCGTGGTCTCGACCATCTCCCTCGACTCGGCGCCCTCGAGCAGGTCGCGCACGAACGGCTCCTCCTGGAGCGCTTCGCGATAGAGGTCGGCCGGGCGCTTGCCCGTCTTTTTGTAGTGGTCCGCGGGCGTGACCAGCCCGATGCTCGTGCGCGTCGGCCCGAGCGGGATGAACCAGATCCACCCGTACGGCAGCGAGCGGATGTGCACGCGCGTCGCGGCCATCGACTGCTCGCCCGCCCACTTCGGGTTCTCCC
>JBQLZI010000226.1:0-4367 GCA_052168195.1 Phycisphaerales bacterium | reverse complement strand
CACCGCTGACGCGGCCCTCGGCGCGCTCTCCTTCACCGACGCCACGTTCCGCGCCGAGGCCAAGGGCATCACCGACGGCATCACAACCTCGGCGTCCACGCTCGGCCCCCTCCACAGCATGCCCGTCTCGATGGTCCTCACCATCGAGGACTTCGGGTACGTGCCGATCTTCTCGGACATCGTGTGGTACGCCTATCCCGACTACGGCATCTCGGGCTTCGGCGTCGTCCCCTCCCGCCCGACGGTCTCCTTCCTTTCCTTCGATCTCGTCGGCTACGACCTCACGACCTCGGAAGACACGGGCCCGGTCAACGGCATCATGGGGACCGCCACCTCCCTGCTCACCACGCCGTACGGCTTGCTCTCGGTGTTCAACGCCGAACTCGAGGGCTCCCGCTTCACCGCGACAGTGTTCGACAACCCCGCTCCCGGCGGCGCCACCGTGTTCGCCCTGGCTGGCGGCGTCCTCGCCTGCCGACGCCGAAGGTCCGAGAATCCCCGCACAAATATGTGGCAAACGGGGCAAACCCTGACGACTTCGCGCCTTCACGTCCGCGAGGTTTGACCGACCCCCGGCCCGGGCTACTCTTCTCTTTGTCGTTCCTGCGCCCACACGGCGCTCGAGTCGTCGACGGGTGACGCCCGCGCACGCCGAGCGAACCTCCCCAATCGTGGGCAAATGGGGCCGACGGGCCCGCGCACACATAGCAGCGCGGCGTCACGCGGCTTGGGTGACCGTCGAGTCACCAGACGGCGACGGATTTCGCGAAAACTTTCGCGAGTTCAGGTCGTCCTGTTCCCACGCCGCCCCCGCTCTCCTGAGTATTTCGACTTTGGCTCAAGGCCGATCGTTCCCAAACGACGACCGACAGCGCGTCCTCGACGCGACGGACATCGTCCGCCTTGTCGGAGAGCACGTCCAACTCCGCGCCAAGGGCCGCGAGTTCGTCTGCGTCTGCCCCTTCCACGACGACCACAAGCCCTCCATGTACGTCGTGCCCGCCAAGCAGATCTACCACTGCTTCTCCTGCGGGGCCGGCGGCAACGCCCTCGACTTCGCCATCAACTACTTCAAGATGGATTTCCGCGAGGCCCTGAAGTTCCTCGCCGACCGCGCGGGCCTCGAACTCACCCCCTGGAAGCCCGCCGGCGCCGACGCCAACCGCCCCGGCGATCCCGAAGAGCCCCGCTCGTCGCGCGCCCAACTCTTCGAGGCCGCCACGTTCGCCCACGAGTTCTTCCGTGCCATCCTCCGCCACCCCGAGCACGGTGCCGCCGCCCGTGAGACGATCCAGAAGCGCGGCATCGCGCCGGAGATGGTCGACGAGTTCGGCCTGGGCGCCTCCCCCGACCGCTGGGACGGACTCGAACGCACCATCGCCAACCGGAAGATGGACCCGGCGCCGTTCGTCACCCTCGGCCTGCTCAAGAAGCGCGAACGCGAATCAGGCAGTTACGACGCGCTGCGCCACCGCCTGATCTTCCCGATCCACGACCAGATCGGGCGCGTCATCGGCTTCGGCGGCCGCAAGATGCGCGACGAGGACGAGCCCAAGTACCTCAACAGCCCCGAGTCCCCCCTCTTCGACAAGGGCAGGAACCTCTACGGCCTGCACCTCGCGCGCAAAGCGATCCAGGATTCCAAGACCGTCGTTGTCACCGAGGGCTACACCGACGTCATCGCCTGCCACCAGCACGGCGTGCGCAATGTGGTCGCGACGCTGGGCACCGCGCTCACCCGCGAGCACGGCCGCCTCCTCGAACGGCTCTGCGACACCGTCATCCTGCTCTTCGACGCCGACGAAGCCGGCCAGCGCGCCGCCGACCGCGCCCTTGAGGTCTTCTTCTCCGCGCCCGTCGACGTCAAGATCTGCGTCCTCCCCGGCGGCAAGGATCCGGACGAACTCCTCAGCCAGGACGGCGGCGCGGAACGCTTCCAGCACGCCCTCGCGAACGCGAAGGACGCCCTCGACTACCGATTCGAGCGCCTCGCGGAGAAGGCGGCCGGCGTGGGCATGTCGGGCGTGGCGCGCCTCATCGAAGGCGACGCGCAGCGTCTGCAGGAACTCGGGTTCTCCAACCTCGACCCGATCCGCCGGCGCAAGGTCATCCGGCGGCTCTCGTCCATCGCGGGCGTGCCCGAGCACGACATCGAACTCGTCCTCCGCCGCGCAACCCCCCGCGCCGTGCGCCGCGAGAGCGACGACGCGCCCGCGGCCGTTGCCGAGCCCATCCGCCACGGCCTTCCCGAACGCGCCCTCGGCGCACTGCTCGTCGACCCGACACTCGCCAACGACCTCCGCGACGAGGAACTCGGCGCGCTCGAAAGCCACGCTTTCACGCACGCCGCCGTCGCCGAGGTCGCGCAGACCCTTTTCGCCCGGCTGCACGACGGCGACGACTGCGCCACGGCATCCCTCAACGACGCGATGCCTTCCCAACCCGCGCGTGACGCGATGCGCGTTCTGATGCTCGACGTGCAATTCGCCTGCGAGGGCAGCCGGGACCGTCTTCTGATCTGCGCGCGCGACGCCATCGCGCGGCTCGACGCACGCACCGCCCTGTCCGTGCGCACCGACCCGAACGATCGCCTCGCACGCCTCCGCGACGACCACGCGCGCCGCGGGCGCAACCCAACCGCCTTCCCGCGACCCACGACCGTCGCGCCCCCGACCTGACCCATCGATCCCTGCAACCCCGCCTCCGCCCGACACAACAACGACTTCCACTTTCGCTCTCTTTCCCTGTCCTGCCCGCGTCCGTGACGACGCTTCCCACGCACGCTCCGAACCACGGATAGAAACGGAGTCCCCCCGTGCCAGCAGCGAAACTGCCCGACACCTTCGGCGAGTCCCTCAACACCCTGTTCCGCCGCTGCGCCGACCGCGGCTGGATGGCCTACGAGGAACTCAACGACGACATCCCCGACGAACTCTGCGACATCACGCGCATCGACGAGGTGCTCTTCGAGTCAGACCGGCTCGGCATCCCCTACCGCGATCTCCGCGACTACCACGCGTGGCGCCTGCGCGAGCAAGCCGACAATGCCGCCGCCAAGGCCCTCGACGCCGACGCGCCGCAGACGGCCAACGGCGCGACCGACCACGCCAAGGTCCACGCCGCCGCCGCGCGGCAGGCCGCCCGCCTCGCCGCCGCGTTCTCCGACGAACTCACCCCCGAGGAAGCCGAAGACCTCCGCCGTTCCCTCGACGCCGAGACCACCAGCAAGCGCATCGACGATCCCGTGCGCATGTACCTGACCCAGATGGGCACGATCCCTCTGCTCACCCGCGACGAGGAAGTGCGGCTGGCCAAGAAGATCGAGCTCACGCGCATGATCTACCGCCGGCGCGTCCTCGAACTCGACTACTGCGCCGACCAGGCCCTCGACACCATGCTCCAGGTCGACCGCGGCGAACTCCCCTTCGACCGCACGATGCGCATCTCCACCGCCGAGGAGGACAGCAAGGGCAAACTCGGCAAGCGCATCCCCTCCAACGCGCCGACCATCCGCAAACTCCTCGACCTCAACCGCGAGGACTGGGAATCCCTCCGCGACCCCAAGGGCCCCAAGTCCAAGAAGGCGATCGCGCAGGTCGAGCAGCGCATGGCCGACCGCCGCCGACGCATCGCAACGCTCTGCGAGGAATGCACGCTGCGCACCAGCCGGCTGACGCCGATCTACCGCAAACTCAAGAGCGTCGTGCAGAAGATGTCCGAACTCCAGCGCGAACTCACCAAAGCCGCCAAGGGCATCGGGCGCTACGACGCCGACGACGTGGCGGTCATGGAAGAGGAACTCGCCGGGCTGCGGCGCCTCGCGCTGGGCGACGCCAACGAACTGCTCCCGCGCATCAAGGCCGTCGACGCCGTCTTCTGGGAATACGAGCAGGCCAAGCGCGACCTCTCGGGCGGCAACCTCCGCCTCGTGGTCTCCATCGCCAAGAAGTACCGCAACCGCGGGCTTTCCTTCCTCGACATCATCCAGGAAGGCAACACCGGCCTCATGCGCGCCGTCGACAAGTACGAGTACAAGCGCGGCTACAAGTTCTCCACCTACGCCACGTGGTGGATCCGCCAGGCCATCACCCGCGCCATCGCCGACCACGCGCGCACCATCCGCATCCCGGTGCACATGATCGAGACGATGACCAAACTCCGCGGCATCCAGAAGCAACTGCTGCAGGAGTTCGGCATCGAGCCGACCATCGAGGAAGTCGCCGAGCGCGCCGGCATGAGCCCCGAAGAGGTCCGCCGCGTCCTCAAGATCTCCAAGCACCCCGTCTCCCTCGACCGACCCGTGGGCGAGAACGAGGACTCGCACTTCGGCGACTTCATCGAGGACGAAAGCCAGGAGGCGCCTTCGT
>JBQLZI010000225.1:0-4367 GCA_052168195.1 Phycisphaerales bacterium | reverse complement strand
AGTCGATGCGCTACGCCATCGCCAAAGCGCGCCGACGCGGGCTCAAGCAACTGCCCGCCGAGCTCGCGATCTATCTGACGCTCGACGAGCGGATCGAACTCGGCGCGCCGCTGCCGGGCGACCTTCCCGCGTCGGAATCCGTGGCCGCCTGAGGGCAACCCGGGCCGGGCGCATCCACTATCCTCAGCCATCACCCCGTTCCCCGTGCACCACGGATGGATCTCATGCGCAACCAGTTGTTCTCGCCGGTCACCGCTTGTCTCTCGCTCTCGCTCCTCGCCGGGTGCGCGCACTCGCAGTCCATGCGCATCACCATCGACGCGACCGACCTGCCACGCCACCTCGTGCGCGCCGAAGCAACGATCCCCGTCGAGATGCTCTCGCGCGACGCGAGCGGGGACGCCGACGTCTGGTACGTCGAATGGGTGCCCGGCAACCACAACCCGAGCAACCCGATCCAGAATCTCGTCGAGTTCCGCGTAACCGACGACAGGGGCCGCGTCATCGAATGGCGACGCGACTACGCGCGCACCGTGCGCAAGACGCTGCGAGTCCCGGCAGACGCCCGCGAGGTTCGCCTCTCCTACACCTACATCGCGAGCCAGCCCTGGGTGAACTCGCGGTCCAGCGACACCTACGGCCTGCCCACCATGGGAGGCCTCAACTTCAACAACGTGCTCTTCTACCCCGACGGCGCCGACAAGAACGAGTTCATCGTCGACGCCGAACTGCTGCTCCCCGACGGCTGGAGCGCCTCGACGTCGCTCATGCCGCCCGGCGAGCACTACCGGGGCGAGGTCGACGGGCGCGTCGAGCGGATTGACCTCCCCGCCGCGTCGCTCGCGCGGTACGTCGACGCGCCGGCGATCATGGGCAGGCACATGCGCGCATGGAAACTCGATTCGCCCAGCGACGTGCCGCACACGTTCGACGCGGTCGCGCCCGCCGAGTCGTTCCTCGAACTCCCGCCGGAACGCGTCGCGCGTTTCAGCCACATGCTCGCGGAATCTGAGGCGGTGTTCGGCCCGTTCCCGTGGCGACAGTACCGATTCCTGATCGTGCTCAGCAACGACCTGCCCGGGTTCGGTCTCGAGCATCGCGAGAGCACGTACATCCGCTACTCCGAGAACACGCTGGTCAACTCGGAGCGGTCCAACCTCTCGATGACCACCGTGCCCCACGAGTACATCCACGTCTGGTGCGGCAAACTCCGCGCTCAGAAAGACCTGCTCCACGAGGATTACCATACGCCCGGCGACACGCGCATGATGTGGGTCTACGAGGGGCTCACGAGTTACTACGACGAGGTCATCGCGGTGCGCACCGGGCTCTATTCCTTCGAGCAGTTCCAGGGCAGCATCCAAGGCATGATCGAGCGCTACACGCTCCAGCCGGGTCGGCTGTGGAAGAGCGTCGAGGACACCGGCGCCGGGCTGCGCCACCTGCGCGAGCGCTCCGAACGGTTCGAGAACCTCCGCCGCCGGCAGGACTACTACAGCGAGGGCGCGCTCTTCTGGATGGAGGCGGACGCGATCATCCGCCGCGCCACCGACAACCGTCAATCGCTCGACGACTTCTGCCGCGCGTTCTTCGACGTGCCGACGCCCGACACCGAAGGGGGCGTGGTCGAGTTCACCCGCGAGGACGTCGTCCGCACGCTCGAGTCCGTCTACAGCGGCGTCGACTGGAGCGCGCTCATCGCGGAGCGTATCGAGTCGCCCCGCGACACCCTCGACTTCGACTCGCTGGCGCAGCGACTGGGCTACCGCTTCGAGCATCGTGACGAGCCCTTTACCGCGTCCGACAGGTCAGCATCCGGGAGCGACGCCGCGAACCTGCTGACGTCCCTCGGGGTCCGCCTGTCGTCGGGGGGCGACGTCCAGGAAATCCTCGTCGACTCGCCCGCGTGGCGCGCCGGCCTGGGATACGACATGCGCGTCGTCGGGATCTCGCAGCACGACTCGAAGGAAGCCGTCGCGTACTCGGGCGACGCCATCCGCGACGCGGTCCGCGCGGCTCGCAGGTCCGGCGCCGTCGATCTCCTCGTCGAATGGGACGACACGATCCGACCGATCCGCGTCGCGTACGACGGCGGGCTGCGCTACCCCGCCCTGACGCCGGTGGAAGGCGAGCCCGACCTGCTGGAGGCCATCGCCCGCCCGCGCACCCCCGCGCCGGCGCTGCTCGCGGAGTGAGGGGTCGGGCGGCTGCGCCTATTCTTTCTTAGAATCGTTCCGGCGGCGCCGAAACCCAGCAGAACCGACCCGAAAGCGACTCCACGATGGCCAACACCAACCCGTTCAACGCCCGGAAATCCCTCAAGACCTCCGGCGGCGAGTTCACCTACTACGACATTCAGGAACTCGAGAAGCAGGGCGTCGGGAAGGTCTCGCGGCTGCCCTTCTCCATCAAGGTGCTGCTCGAGGCCATGCTCCGCAACCTCGACGGCTTCGTTGTCACCGCCGACGACGTGTCGGGCCTCGCGAATTGGAACGCGAAGGACCCGACGCAGACCGAACTGCCCTTCATGCCCGGGCGCGTCGTGCTGCAGGACTTCACCGGCGTGCCCTGCGTGGTCGACCTCGCCGCGATGCGCGACGCGATGAAGCGACTCGGCGGCGACGCCAACGAGATCAACCCGCTCGTGCCCTGCGACCTCGTGATCGACCACTCCGTGCAGGTCGACGCCTTCGGCAGCGACGTCGCGCTCTCCATCAACGCGGAGAAAGAGTTCGAGCGCAACCGCGAACGCTACGAGTTCCTCAAGTGGGGCCAGCAGTCGCTGCGCAACTTCACCTGCGTGCCCCCGGCGACGGGCATCGTGCACCAGGTGAACCTCGAATACCTCGCGGGCGCCGTGCTTTCCGGTAAGGACGACGAAGGCCGCACCGTCGCGTACCCGGACTCCTGCGTCGGCACCGATTCGCACACCACGATGATCAACGGGCTCGGCGTTGTCGGCTGGGGCGTCGGCGGCATCGAGGCCGAGGCCGTCATGCTCGGCCAGCCGGTCTACATCCTCACGCCCAAGGTCGTCGGCTTCAAACTCAAGGGCAAACTCCCCGAGGGCGCAACGGCCACCGACCTCGTGCTGACCGTGACCCAGATGCTCCGCGCCCACGGCGTGGTCGAGAAGTTCGTCGAGTTCTACGGCCCTGGGCTCGCGTCGCTCTCCCTGCCCGACCGCGCGACCATCGGCAACATGGCGCCCGAGTACGGCGCCACGATCGGGCTCTTCCCGGTCGACAACGCCACCCTCGATTACCTGCGGCTCACCGGCCGCCCCGAAGCGCAGGTCGAACTCGTCGAGAAGTACTTCAAGGCCACCGGCATGTTCCACGACGCGAACGCGCCGGACCCCGAGTTCAGCGAGACTCTGGAACTCGACCTCTCGACCGTCGAGCCCTCGCTCGCCGGCCCGCGCCGCCCGCAGGACCGCATCGGCCTGTCGAGCATGAAGGCGCAGTGGCGCAAGGACCTGGTCGACACCTTCGGCAAGCGCGACGTGTCCGAGGCCGTGCGCATCGACCGCTGGTCGGGCGAGGGAGGCGAGAGCGCCACCGGCGTCCGCAAACTCGACAACTCGACCGGCGCGAAGGAAGAAACACCCGACGAGAAGACCACCAACGGCGTGGTGGTCAACATGAACGGCCGCACGTTCTCGCTGCACCACGGCGACGTGGTGATCGCCGCGATCACCTCGTGCACGAACACGAGCAACCCCGACGTCATGCTCGCCGCCGGCCTGCTGGCCCGCAACGCGAACGCGCTCGGGCTTACACGCAAGCCGTGGGTCAAGACCTCGCTCGCGCCCGGCTCGAAGGTCGTCACCGAGTACTACAACAAGGCGGGGCTGACCGACGACCTCGAGGCCCTCGGGTTCCACACCGTCGGGTACGGCTGCACGACCTGCATCGGCAACTCCGGCCCGCTTCCCGACGAGATCGCCGGCGCCGTCGAGAAGGGCGACCTCGTCGCGACGAGCGTGCTCTCGGGCAACCGCAACTTCGAGGGCCGCATCAACCCGCACGTGAAGGCGAACTACCTCGCCAGCCCGCCGCTGGTGGTGGCGTACGCGATCGCCGGGACGGTCGACATCGACCTCCAGAACGATCCGATCGCGCACACCAAGGAAGGCAAGCCGGTCTACCTCAAGGACATCTGGCCCTCCCACGACGAGGTGCAGCGCACCAAGGCGCAGTGCATCAACGCCGAGCAGTACAAGTCGCAGTACGCGAACGTGTTCACCGGCAACGAGACATGGAACCAGGTGCCGGTCAGCAAGAGCGACCTCTACAACTGGGACGAGGCGTCGACCTACATCCAGAACCCGCCGTTCTTCGAGGGCATGACCGAGGAAGTCCCCG
>JBQLZI010000224.1:0-4418 GCA_052168195.1 Phycisphaerales bacterium | reverse complement strand
GGCTCGCCGAGGCGGTGCTTCTCCCGTCCGTACCGACCGCCTCCGAGTTCGGCCTGGAGGTCCACGTGACGGTCCGGGCCGGTTGCGAGCGGATACTCGTCGGCGCAAGCAACGTGACCGACTCGTCCGGCACGGGTTACGTGTTCGAGAACGTGGGTGGCGTCTGGTCCGAAGTCGCCGTCGCCGACGCCGCACGCTCGGGCAGTCATCGTGTCGTGAAGATTGGTGGAGAACTCCAGGTCGCAGACTTTGATCCTGAATTGAACTACTACTGGCTGCACTATGCCGAGGAACCTGGAGCGGCTGCTGCTCGCAACGAAGCCTATGAAGTTCGAATCGACTCCGAAGGCGAGTTGTTGCGAGCAGCGATCAGCCGGGTGTCCTTCTTTGATCAGCCTGCACTCAGCGCCTGCTCAGAGCCGCGAGATGCCGGCGCATTTGCCAGCGTGACAGTTGACCACGAGGTTCTCCTCAGCCTCTTCCCTCCAATGAATGGTCCCAACCTCGTGCGGTCTGATCCTCTGCCCGATACCACCATCGACCTCGCAACCTCGAGCTATCGCCGCAGCTCACAGTTCTTTGTGCGTTCTAGTCGTCCCAGTGCGTCTCCGAACACCACGAACGCTACCGTTGGGGTCTACACCCTCTCACCGACACTCATTCGATTTCGGAACATCCCACCATTCAGTGGGATAAGCAGGACGCGAGACCTGGAAGGTCCAGAGATACTGTTACCGCCGCCGGGTCTTACCGACGCAGCCTTCGGAGCAAAACTTGCAGCCTACGACTTCTTCGCAAACCAGTACGTTGCAGTAGGCGCACCAGAAGCAGCCTCCGGCGCAGGCACCGTTGTTCTGTACAAAAACACATTTGAGGGCTGGACGCAGGTCGCCGAGATCGCCGGCCCTCCTGGAACGATAGGGTTCGGCCACGAACTCGCCTTCGACACAATGGCAGCGCCGCCGGTGTTGTACATCGGCACGCGTTCAGCCGACGCTGCCCGACAGTCAGTCTACGCCGTGGTCGCTTCAGACTACTTCCTCGATACCGATAGCAACGGCCGGTCGGACACGGAGGACGTGATCTTCGGCGTCGTCCCCGATTGCGACGGCAACGGGATACCTGACGCGACCGATATCGCACGGGATCCGTCACTCGACGCTGATGCATCAGGCACACTGGATGCGTGCGAGATCGATCTGGTGGTCACCCGGGGCATCATGGCCGATGTCGTGTACGGAAATCTCCTTGCCGTTTCTGGATTCGACGACGCGGTTCGCGTGGGCAGCGAGATCGCGAGTGGGGTGCCGAACGGCAACGGGCCGTCGTCAGGCGGCAATGGGCAGGTCCAGACGCTGCTCGGCCCAGGTCCGCGCGAGACGGTCTTCCCGCGTCCCGGCAGCAATCCTGAAATCGCTCCGGTGGTCGCGCTTTCGTCCCGAGGCCCGCGAGTTTTCGCCGCCGTTGATGACAGAGCAAGCAACAACGCGTCACTGAACGTGAACTTCGAGGGGTACGCCGAACGCGCTCCGGTTGCTCCCCCGGGTGCCGGGACATGGACGCCAATCCGGACCGGCCTCGGACTGAGCAGTCCGGAGTCGGTTGGCTTTCGCGATGATCTGGTTGGCGTCGGTGCAAACCAGACGAAGCGGACGCCGTGGGGCGCCCTCCTCGAACCGGACGCGACTCCACACTTTATGATAATTAGTTCAGCGCCTGAGGCCGATCGCAAGCTTGGTACATTCCAACTCAGCGATGGATACCAATACCTGATCATGCACGAGCGTCGAATCGAAAGCACGACGGGTCGGATTGGGTCATGGCTGCGAGTCAGCCGAAGGCCGGTGCCATCCGATACGTGGGCAACCGTGGGTGGCAACTTTCAGGCTCACGGTGTTCTTGGTCCACACGAACTCAATGATGCGCTCTTCGGCTACGATTTTTCAGATCTGCTAGGGCCGCCTGAAATTCAAGACAATGCCTACAACGTGCATCAAGAGAGCACAATCGCCGTAGGTAAAGGTACGGCAGTATTTGTATCTTATGCCACTGCTCTACTGGCACTTGACGGGACATTCGATAGTAGTCCCTTCTCCGTCGTGATCAGTCCCGATGACATCAGCGTGGTGAGTAGCTCGGCATCCGTGACGTCCTTTGGTGATATGAGTATCGCATTCCATCCCAATGCCGGGTTTTTGTGGGTCGCGCGGGGACCGTCTAGCACCTTGGACCGCGCCGAGCTTTGGCGATCTCAAGACGGGCTCGATTGGTCCCTGAGTCAAGTGATCACCGTCGATGATGTTCCTGACGCTCAATTCCTCCTCAATCCATCGCTTGTTGGAGACGCGGCCAATGCGGCGATTGTCTTCACAGTTCCAAGCGCATCGACAACATCGAAGCGGCTTGTCGTGTACGGCATTCCATTCCGAGACTGCAACGGGAACCTCATCAACGATATCGATGAGATCGCGGCGGGCACGGCCACCGACTGCAACGCAAACCAGATCCCAGACTCCTGCGAGCTGGCGGACGGCCTAGTCGAGGACTGCAACGAAAACGGTGTCCCGGATCTGTGCGATGTTCAGGCCGGGGCGAGAGCCGAGATCGTCGTGGTCTTTGATACCTCGTCTTCTATGGACGACGAAGCCGCCACCATCTGCGCTGCGGTGGATGAGCTTCAGTCGGACCTGATCGGCATGGGGCTCGATGCGGAGGTCGAGCTCCTCGGTGTCAACGAGGTGCCCGGCCGCATCGGCTACCAGTGCCTGACCGGATCCGTCGCAGATCAGTTCGGCTCAGAGCTACCCGGCATCGATATCGAGACCAACGAGGACTGGGGGCCCGCGGTCACACAAGTCGCGCTCTCGCGGACGTGGTCGTCGACCTACCGGATCGTCATCCCGGTAAGTGATGAGGGGCCAGCAGGCGGTGACGCGTGCAGCGACCCCGGCAACGATCGCGACGCCATCGATGAAGCAATCGCGGCCTGCACGGCAGCCGGCGTGGCCGTCTTGCCGGTTGTGGGTGCCGAAGCGGATTCCTGCGTTCGCTCGCTGATGACCGAGCTCGCGGAGGCTACACGCGGGCGGCTCGTCGAGTCGGACCCGATTCAGGCCCTGCTGACGGACCGGCTGGTCGCGGCTGTTCGCGCCCAGGCAGTCAGTCTCGACACGAACGGCAACGGCGTTCCCGACGAGTGCGAGATCGCAAGCGGCGACCTCCTCGATTGCAATCTCAATGGCATCGCGGACGACTTTGAGATCGCCACGATGGGCGGCGACTGTGACGACAACGGAATCCCCGACGGGTGCCAGACTCAGCTCGTCACGATCAGTTCCGGCGTGCTGCCGCCACCCGATGCGAGCATGCCCGTCGAGTTCCCGCTGGTTGGCGTTCCCGAAGCTGGATCGGACGTTCTCATTGATATGCGAATCCGCGGCGACTTTGGCTCGCTCGTCGAAGAAGCGACACTGTTCGCAGACGGCCTTGAACTCGCCACAATCTACGCCGGGAACAACGTTGAGTGGGAGTGTGCACCGGGAGTCGACCGGCCCTTGGCACCCGGCCTCACGATCGACGCGAAGACCTTCAACTCGCTTGCTTCCGACGGCCAGATCGTCCTTTCACTTGAATCGAGCTTCGGCGTCAACGGCGGACCAGGCGGAGACTGCCCCAACGCGTTTGTCGAGTTCGCTCTCTCGTACTACACCCCAAGTATCGATGATTGCAACGGCAACGGCCGACCAGATATCTGCGACGTCTTCGATGGGACCCTGCCATCACTTCCCGATTGCTCAGGCCCGCCATGTACCGCCGATGTGGCCGAACCATTTGGTGATCTGGACATCGACGACGTGCTCACGTTCCTGTCGGCGTTCGCCGCGGGCAGCTCCCTCGCAGATGTCGCGCCGCCGAGCGGCACGCTCGACGTCGATGACATACTGACGTTTCTGGCGAGCTTCTCGGCCGGCTGCCAATGAACGCGAGTGAACCGGATGCGGACCCTTGCAGTAGCGCTCCTGCGACAGCGGGATCCCATGAGTGCCGTTAGACTATCACTTGGCGTCCCAGCAGGGGGCAAGCGACGAACAGGGCACAGGTACTCGCACACGTTTTCATGTCGTGAATGTGACAGACCGCGGATGCAACCGGGGTAGGCCTGAAACATGTAGCAAGTATACCAAGTCGACTTGTTTTTCGCGTTTACCACGGCGGCAGAAAGGTGAAGCCACAACTAGTCTTGGGGATCCTTGGCTTGTCCAGAAGATCAAGCATGATTTCGACGCATCCGTTTCACAGTACTGATGCCCAGCAGCGGAATTGCATGACGGGAGTTTCGGGGCCCGTGTCGGTAACAATGACGTGAGATCGCTGTCGATCGTAACTGGAGAGCAAAGAAGATGGCGATTCTGATTGAG
>JBQLZI010000223.1:0-4425 GCA_052168195.1 Phycisphaerales bacterium | reverse complement strand
TCACCTTGTCTGCGCCCAGGTCGACCTTCTCGAGCATCCCCTTGATGTCCTTGTCGATGGCGCACCCGAAGATGAGCACCATCGAGTCGTACGGGATGTGCGCGCCGATCGTCTTGATGAGCGCACCCATCGACGCGGCGTTGTGCGCGCCGTCGAGGATGATGCGCGGCTGGTCGTACACCTGCTCCATCCGCCCGCCCACGATCGTGCACGACAGGCCGTGGGCGACGTCCGCTTCCGGAGTCTCCATCCCGCGGGCGCGCAGGCGGTCGAGCGCGGCGAGCGCAAGCCCGCAGTTGTACGCCTGGTGCTCGCCCTGCAGCGGCGAGGCGAAATGCTCGAACCCGCTGCGCGGCGAGGTCACGCACACGCGGTGGTGCGGGCCGAGGTCCGGGCTGCTCTCGAAACGGAAACTGAAGTCGATGTCCTCGCCGAGCACCTCGAGTTCGACGCCGGCCTCCTTCGCGACCTCGCGCATCGCCTCGATGACGCCCGGCTCCTGCGGGCGGGTGATGGCGGCGCCGGAGGGCTTGAAGATGCCCGCCTTCTCGCGCGCGATCTCCGCGAGCGTGTCGCCGAGCACCTGGGTGTGGTCGTGGCTGATCTCGGTCACGATCGCCACGTCCGGGCGCACGATGTTGGTCGCATCCAGGCGCCCGCCAAGGCCGACCTCGATCACCGCGATGTCCACCGCCTTGTCGGCGAAGTAGACGAACCCAAGCGCCGTCAGCAGTTCGAAGTACGTCGCCTCGCCGTGGCGCCCCTCGATCGCGGTCGCGGCGGCGGCGACCTTCTCCATCGCTCGGCGGAACTCCTCCTCCGGGATCACCTCACCGTTGATCTGCACGCGCTCGCGCACGTCGATCAGGTGCGGGCTGGTGTAGAGCCCGACGGTGTAGCCGCAGCCCTCGAGGCAGGACGCGATCATGGCGCAGGTGCTGCCCTTGCCCTTCGTCCCGGCGACGTGCACCACGCGCATCGCGTGCTGGGGGTCGCCCAGCCGCTTCGCGAGGGCCTTCATGCGGTCGAGTTTGAACGACCCTCGGTGGTGTCGGGTCAGGCGGGCACGCTCAAGGTCCACGCGCGCATCGAGATAGCGCAGCGCGTCGTTGTACGTGCGGAAAAGCGACTTCGAGCGCGGCGGCTTGATCGCCGTCCCGGACGAGGCCTTTCCTGACTTCTTGGCGGCCCCCGTCTTCGCGTTCGGGGTCCGCTTGGTGGCTGATCTGTCGCCGGCGCGGCCGGAGGAGGCATGAGGCATAGGTGCGTAAAGAATAGCACCCGTGTGAACCCCCCTTCAGGAATCCCCGGAGGAACTCTCCGGTTCGCGTCCGTTGACGGTCAGCCGCGTCCGCTCAGCGCGCTCCGGCCGAGCGAACCAATCGTTCACTGTAGACCCCTGTGGGTACATCGCTTCGACCTTGGCGACCGCGCCCGCCATGCCCGCTTCGGGGCGCACCCACCCGCGGTCGATGTCCGGGAAGTCCACGGCGCAGTTCTCGCATTTCTTCGCATCGATGAACCGGATCGGGCACCAGAACGACTCGACGTTGCGCAGCATCTCCGAGCCCAGCGACCACACGCCGGTCATCCAGTCGCAGTAGAGGCACCAGATCAGGTCGTGCCCGACCAGCCCGCTGAACTTGTGCCGCGACACGTTGACCCACTCGCGCTGCCGGTAGCGCGGGAACTTCACCAGCACGATCAGCGGCGGGTAGACGGTGACCTCCGCGATGCGCACCAGCCAGAACACCGGCACCGCCCACGCCGTCCACAGCACCGCCGTGTGATTGCGCACGCGGCCGACCGATCGGTTCAGCGCCTTGACGATTCGCGGCCCGCGGACCGCCTCGCGGTGCGCGAACTCGTGCGCACGGCACCAGGCGATCAGGGCAACCAGTTGCCCCAGCACGCCCGCGCCGACCCCCGCGTACCACGGGATGCCCGCAAGCCGGTCGTCGAGTTCCCCCGCGTACATCCCGAGCAGCGCACCCACGAACCATGGCGCCGCGGTGAAGTACGCCACGACGAGATCGAGCAGCGGCGCGCGGCACAGCCCGTCGTGGGCGCGCGGCGCGGCTCGGGCGACCAAATGCAACACCGCCGCCCCCGTGAGCAACATCACGAGAACGGCGGCGACGATCAGCGACGCGGTCAGCATCGCGTCACTCTACAAAGTCGTCTCGGGTTACACCGAGACCTTCTGGCCCTCGTGCACACCCTCGGCGAGTTCCTCGACCAGTTTCGCGTTGAACGCGTCGAGATCCTCGGGCGAGCGGCTGGTGGTCAGCCCCTGATCGACCACGACCTCGCGGTCGACCCACTTCGCGCCGCCGTTCTCCAGATCCTTGCGGATCGACGAGAACGAGGTCATCGTGCGGCCTTCGACCACGTCCGCCTCGATGAGCATCTGCGGGCCGTGGCAGATCGCCGCGACCGGCTTGCCCTGACTGAAGAAGTCGCGCACGAACGACACGGCCTTCTCCTCGCGACGGAGTTTGTCGGGATTGATCACGCCGCCCGGGAGCAGCAGGCCGCGGTAGTCATCGGCCTTCACCTCGTCGAGCGACTTGTCGACTTCGACGGCCTCGCCCCACTCGCCGTGGTTCCAGCCGCGGATCTTGCCCTTCTTCGGGGAAATGACGTGGACCTCGGCGCCCGCGTTGCGCAGCGCCTCGACCGGGCTCAGCAGTTCGCTCTGCTCGAAGCCCTCGCACGCGAGGCACGCGACCGTGCGACCCGAAAGCGGTTTGCTGTTGTTCGTCGTGGCCATGGAATCGCTCCTTCGCCGGTTGCCGGCGAGTTGAAAGTGGGATCAGTGTCATGAAGCCCGGAGGACTTCGAGAGACACTATCGATGGAGCGACAAACCCACGGTGAACGCGCGGTGAATCACCGCTCATCCTCGACGAATTACTGGCGACCGGCGGAAAGTTCTTCGTCGGCCACGAGATAGAACCGCGCGACCTCCGCGAGGAATTCCTCGCCGGTCTCGTAGCGGAAGGTGTAGACGCCTTCCATGGTGCCCCACGCCGTGGGGAGCGGGCATTGGCTTGAATACTCAAACGACTGGCCCGGCTCGAGTTCCGGCTGCGCGCCGATGACGCCCTCGCCCTCGACCTCCTGCCGCTCGCCGTGCGCGTCGACGATGATCCAGCGGCGGCGGAGCAGTTTCACCCAGCGCTCGCCCTGATTCACGATCTTGATCCGGTACGCGTAGACGTACCGCTGATCGAACGGGTCGGAATGTTCGGGCACGTAGGAGGGCTCGACCGTCACACGCACGCCGTTCGTCTCGGCGTCAGACCCCAGGGGCCTGCGCTCGCGCGGCGCCGCGTTGGGTTCACGAATCGCGTTCTTGGCCACGGTCCAACTCCTCTCCCGGCCCCGCCGGCTCTCCTCGTCAGCGCACGATACCAACCCCGCGCCGGGCGTGCGCGCCGACCCCGCTGCGACCTTCGCACGCCCGCCCGACGATGACGATCGGGAGGCGGCCGCCCCTCACTCCGGGTACACTCGCCCCGCTTCGGGGAGGGTCGGCCTCCCCGCTCTCTCGCACCCCCGGCGGGTCACTCTGGAGCGCACTCCATGGGTCTTATGAAAGAGTTCCGCGACTTCGCGATGCGCGGCAACGTCGTCGACATGGCCGTCGGCATCGTGATCGGCGGCGCCTTCGGCACCATCGTCAAGTCCATGGTCGACGACGTTCTCATGCCCCCCATCGGCATGGCGCTGGGCAAGGTCGACTTCTCCGAACTCGGGTTCACCCTCCAGGCCGCCGGCGTCGACGAGGCCGGCAACGAGATCCCCGCTGTCGTCATCCGCTACGGCGCGTTTATCAACGCCCTGATCTCGTTCATCATCATCGCCTTCGCCCTGTTCATCGTCATCAAGGCCATGAACACCGCCCGCGAACGCTTCGAGAAGAAGGCCGACGAGGCCAAGCCCCCCGCCGCGCTCCCGCAGGACGTCGTCGTCCTCCAGGAGATCCGCGACATCCTGAAGCAGCGGCAGGTCTGACACGACACTCGGAATCGATTCGGCGGGTCGGGCGCCACGCCCGGCCCGCTGTCATTTCGGGGCCGCGTGCGCGGGAGCCGCGTGCGCGTCGCGGCGCACCTCGCCCCCGATCACCAGCGCCGCCCCCAGCAGCATCGCGTCCTTGATCAGGTACTGGCCCTCGGGCGTCGGAACGAACGGCGGCGAGACCCAGCACACGTCGTGCCTGAGGGCGAGCGCCGCGATCGTCCCCGGCAGCCGGATCGCGAGCAGCAGGATCCCCACGCGGATCAGCCGCGGCCAGAGCAGGCACACCCCGATCGCCGCCTCCCACGCCCCGAGGATCTTCACCATCTCCTGCGGCGACCCGAGGTAGATCGTGTGCGCCAGCAGCGACGACGCCGTCGTGTGCCCGAACACCTTCAGC
>JBQLZI010000222.1:0-4483 GCA_052168195.1 Phycisphaerales bacterium | reverse complement strand
AACCGCCGCGATCTTCGTCGGCGCGTGGGTCGCCGGACGCCTCACCGTGCCCAAGGACTATCTCGACGGCGCCATCACCGGCGCGGTCACGTGGGGGCTGCTCACCGTCGTCTCCGTCTGGATGGCCACCGCGTCCGCGGGCGCCGTGATCGGCGGCGCATTCGCCGTCACGACAAACGCCGCGGAGGCCGCGCTGAACGGCGGCTCGCAGTCCACGGTGGTCGTGCAGAACCGCGACGAGCAGGATCAGGGCGTGCAGCGCGACTATGTCGACGTCAACAACCCGCGGAACGCCGGTGTCGACGCGCAGATCAACTGGAGCGGGATCGGCGCCGAGGTCGAGCGGTCCCTCGGCAGCGTCGGCATCCAGACTTCGGGCCTCGACCTGTCGCAGCAGTTCGAGCAGTTCGGCGACGCGCCGGTCGAGAACACACGCGAGTTCTACGCCCGCCTGCGCAACTTCCTCGAACGCGGAACCGAAGCCGACCGCCAGGCCATCGTCGACTACCTCGCCGCGAACACCGAGATGACCGAGCAGGAGATCAACGAGACCATCCGCGAGTGGCAGGAACGCTACCGCGAACTCCGCGCCGACGCCGTGCGGATGGCCCGCGACGCGACCGAAGCCACCTCTGACTTCGTGGGCGAGGCCGCGCTGTGGACCGGTTTTGTGCTCGCACTGGGGCTCGCCGCGGGCTGCGTGGGCGGCGCCGTGGGCGTGCCGTCCGGCCCCGCCGTCACCGAGCGCACTACGCCGAACGGTCGCTCGTAACGAACGAGCGCAACGAAAGCCCCGGTCGGAAGGCCGACCGGGGCGTGGGGGTCAGATCAGTTGTCTACCGCGACTCGGTTTAGCCGAGGAGCGACAGGGCGTTCTGCGGCTGGCTGTTCGCGATCGACAGGACCTGCGTCGCGGACGACACGAGGATCTGCGAGCGGGTCAGTTCCGCGGTCTGGGCCGCGAAGTCCGTGTCGCGGATGACCGACTGGGCGGCCTGGGTGTTCTCGAGCGAGACGCCCAGCGAACGGATGGTGGCGCCGACGGTGTTCTTCTGGAACGCGCCGAGGCGGCCACGGAGCGACGAGATGTCGCTGATCGCGCCGGTGACGACCTTCTGGGCCTTGCTCAGATCGCCGTCGACCAGGTTGAGATCGGCGCCGGCGCCGAGATCCGACAGGTTGAAGACGGTCGAGCCGTCGTCGTAGCGGCCGATCTCGCGAGCGGCGACGTTGGAGATGCCGATCGACACCTTGTTGCCGATGTTGACCTCGCCGGCGAGCTGGAAGTCAGCGCCGCCGCCGGTGATGGTGAACGCCGAGACGTTCGCGAGGGTCTGCGACGCGCTCGTGTCGAGTTCGATCTCGACGTCGAGGAAGTCGGTGTTGATGCGGGCGGTCTTGCCGACGGTCGTGGCGTTGATGCCGTTGATCGTCGCGCCGAGGTCTTGGCCGCTGTCGGTGATGCGGTTGCTCGCCGTGTTGAACGCGGTGGCGCCGCCGCCGATATCGATCGAGGTGTTGTCGTCGGCGGTGTACTGGTAGACACCGTCGCCGGCCGAGCCGCCGTCGTCGACGACGCGGACCGAGACGAGTTCGTTGGAGCCGAACTCGACGCTGTCGAGACGGACCGCGGTGCCGGAGACGGTCGCGGAGACGCCGGTCACGTCGGTGAAGGTGTTGACGGTGTCGGCGATGTCGGCGAGCGCGGTGCCGGACGAGAACGAGAGTTCGCGCGAGCCGCCCGAGCCGCCGATCTCGATCACGAAGCGCGAACTGGCGTCCGTGAGGTCGATGTTGGCGCCGCCGAACGACAGGGCCAGCGACGCGACCTGCGCGGACTGGGTGACCTGGATGTTGACGTCGCGGGTGCCCTCGAAAGTGAGCTTGGCGCCGTTGACCTTGTAGTCAGCGACCGCCGCATCGACGCTGTTGACGGTGTAGTCGAAGTTGCCGTTGAGGAGCTTGATGCCCTGGAACGACGTGGCCGACGCGACGCGGTCGATGGTCTGCAGGATCGAGTCGACCTGCAGCTGGTTCGCGGCCTTTTCAGCGCCGGAGAGGCCGGCGTCGTTGGCGGTCTGGGTCACGAGGCCCTGGAGTTCGGTCAGCAGACCGGAGATCTCCTGGAGGCCGCCTTCGGCGATGTTCGCGACCTGGTCAGCACGCTCGGCGTTGCTGATGGCCTGGCCGGTGCCCCGCGCCTCGGCGCGGAGGGCTTCCGACGCGATGAGACCCGACGGGTCGTCCTTACCGCGGTTCACGCGGAGACCCGTGCTCAGACGCTCGAGCGAGGTCGTGAGCGAGTTGTTGTTGTTGCCCAGAACGCGCTGGGCGATGAGCGACTGAACGTTCGTGTTAATGCGGCTCATGCTTGCCGATCCTCCGTGAAACTCCCTCGAGTCATGCGAGGGGCTGTCCGTGCAAGGCGCCTTCCGAGCCGCTCCACCGCGGCGACGGCGAGCCGGCCGCCTACGCAAGCGGCCTCGACTCGGGAGGGGCGCAACAGCCCCGGCGCGTCGTCCCCCGGGTTCCTTCCCGAGGGCCACGCGAGCGGATCGGCACGCGCGATCAGGCGTTTCACCCGGGGAGGCCGCCTCCCACGAACACGAGACAGGACAGGCCGCGCAGCCAGCACAGACCGCACAGACGGAACGACCGAGAACACGAACGGCGGAAAACCACAAACGCCCACGCGCGGTCCTCCACGCGTGGGCGCCGGGTCAGAGTGAGGAAAGGTCTCAACCGTTCACCCCGTCGGAGCGGCGCACTGGTCCGATATCAGCCGAGCAGCGTCAGGGCGTTCTGCGGCTGGGTGTTCGCGATCTGCAGCACCTGCGTCGCCGACTGCGTGAGGATCTGGCTGCGGGTCAGCGCACTGGTCTCGGCGGCGAAGTCCGCGTCGCGGATCACCGACTCGGCGGCCAGCGTGTTCTCGAGCGAGACGCCCAAGGAGCGGATCGTCGCGCCCACGGTGTTCTTCTGGAACGCGCCGAGGCGACCGCGGAGCTCGCTGACCTCCTTGATCGACGCGTTCACCACGCGCTGGGCCTTGGTCAGGTCGCCGTCGACGAGGTTCAGTTCGCGGCCGGCGCCCAGGTTGGCGAGTTGGTACTCGTTGCCCGCGGAGTCCTGGTAGCGGCCGAGTTCACGCGTCGCCACGTTCGAGATGCCGATCGACACCTTGTTGCCGATGTTGACCTGCCCGGCCAACTGGAAGTCCGCGCCGCCGCCGGTGATGGTGAAGGCGTTGATGTTGCCGAGCGTCTGCGACGCGGCGGTCGTCAGTTCGAGTTCGACATCGAGGAAGTCGGTGTTGATCCGCGCCACCTTGCCGAGCGTGGTGGCGTTGATGCCGTTGATCGTCGCGCCAAGGTTCTGCCCGTAATCGAGCACCCGGTTGGCCGCGGCAACGAAGGTGATCGCGCCGCCGCCCACGTCCGCGGAGTTGTTGTCGTCGGCCGTAAGGCGGTAAATGCCGTCGCCGACCGCGCCGGCGTCGTCAACGATCCGGACGCCGACGAGTTCGTTCTCGCCGAACTCGACGCTGTCGAGGCGCACGCCGCCGGCGGACACCGTCGCGGACACGCCGGTCACGTCGGTGAAGGTGTTGATAGTCTCGGCGATGTCGGCCAGCGCCGTGCCGGACGAGAACGAGAGTTCCCGCGAGCCCTCGGCGCCGCCGATCTCGATAACGAATCGCTGGGTCGGGTCGTCGGCGCCGCCCGCGAGGTCGAGGTTCGCGCCGCCGAACGAGAGGAACAGCGAGCCGACCTGCGCCGACTGCGTGACCTGCACGACGACGTCGCGGGTGCCTTCGAAGGTCAACTTGGCGCCGTTGACGCCGAACGCCGCGATCTGCGAGTCCACCGCGTCGACGGTGTAATCGAAGTTGCCGTTGAGGAGTTTGATGCCCTGGAACGCGGTCGCGGCGGCGACGCGGTCGATGGTCTGGATGATCGAATCGATCTGGAGCTGGTTGGCCTGCTTCTCGGCGGCGGACACGCCGCCCTCGTTGGCCGCCTGGGTGACCAGCGCCTGGACCTCGGTCAGCAGGCCCTGGATCTCCTGCAGGCCGCCCTCGGCGATGTTGGCGACCTGGTCGGCACGCTCGGCGTTGTTGATCGCCTGCTCGGTGCCCTTGGCCTCCGAGCGCAGGTTTTCCGACGCGATGAGACCCGCCGGGTCGTCCTTGCCGCGGGTGATCCGCAGGCCGGTGCTCAGACGCTCGAGCGTCTGGGAGAGTTGCTGGTTGTTGATGCCCAGGTTGCGCTGAGCGATCAGCGACTGCACGTTGGTGTTGATGCGACTCATATTCAGTCGTCTCCGCGAGACGAGCCCGCAACGATCGCGCAGGAACCGCGCTCCACGGTTCCCCGACGCGCCGTTGCCGGGCGCCTTCCTTGGTTCTGGCCTCGCACGCCGCGGCGTCCCCGCGGCGCGTGTCGCCCAGCCACCATGGCCGGGCCACCACGGCTATCGGCCC
>JBQLZI010000221.1:0-4494 GCA_052168195.1 Phycisphaerales bacterium | reverse complement strand
GACAACATCGTCAACTTCACCGACCTGAACGCCGTGCTCTCGACGTTCGGCCAGACGGGCGATGGCATCCCGGGCGACGTCAACGGCGACGAAGTCGTGAACTTCACCGATCTCAATGTGGTGCTGAGCGCGTTCGGCATCGAGTGCGAGTGACGCGCTCGCACGCTCGAATCAACATCTTTCTGTGAACACCAAGGATTTCCCGGGGGATTGCGACGGTCCTTGGGCCGGGGTACTTTCCAACTCGATACGCCGTCAACGGTTGGGATGACCCGGCTCGCGATCGGTGGAGGAGGAACGCGGCGCCAAACCGGCTCCGCCCGAAACAATTTGAGGAGATCGAAATGGAGCGGATGTCAACAGCAACGGCGTTCCTGGGGTTTGCGCTCGCGTCGGTCGCGAGCGCGCAATCCACGCTAACGCAGGGCGAGGCGTTCATCGAAGCCGACGCGTTCGCGGGCTCGGGCGGCACGAGTGTGACCATCCAGGAACGCCGGGACTGGGACGAACTCGGCTCGTCTTTCGTGGCCGAGATCGTCGAGTCCGAGACGTACGCGCCCGGGCTGCGGGGCGACACCCCGAGCGGCGCGACGATCGTGGATCAGATCACGCAGGACACGCAGATCCTCGGCCTGATCGGCGGGGCGTTCCGCGGCGTTCGCACCCACTCAACCGCGTTCGGACGCATTCTCAAGACAACAGACGCAGGCGTCAGCGCGTTCAATTTCGTCGATTCGAGTCTCGTCCTGCGCTTCAGGGTCGACGGCGAAGGCTTCGAGTACTCGCTCCGCGGCGAGATCGAATCGAGCGACGTCGGGGACACAACGTCGGAATTGACGTGCTGGGTTCGATTCCGGCGCTTCACCGATGTGGGTCTGCCCGCGGAGACCGTCATCAACACCCGCGCGTCGCGACCGTCGCCCGAGTTCCCGTTCAGCATCGATCTCGAAGGCCCGCTCACTCCGGGCAATTGGGTGTTCGATGTGGTCATCGACGGCTCGGTCGCGATCGAGCCAGGCCCGAGCGATGAGACCTCGGAATACTCTGCCAACATCACCCTGCTCGTGAAGTCGCCGTGCGCGGGCGACACGAACGGCGACAATACGGTGAACTTCGCGGATCTGAACGCCGTGCTGTCGTCGTTCGGTCAGACCGGCTTCGGTCTTCCGGGCGACGTGAACCTCGACGAGCAGGTGAACTTCCTTGACCTGAACGAGGTGCTCTCGTCGTTCGGCGACACCTGCGAGTAACCGCTGACATGCGCAAAAAGACAGCCGGCGCGGCCGATGGTCCTCGGTCGCGCCGGCGATGTTTCATTGGGGACGGCGATCAGAGCGTCGCGGAGGTGTAGGGCAGGAGGCCCATGTACCGGGCGCGCTTGATGGCCTGGGAGATCATGCGCTGCTCGTACGCCGAGGCGCCGAGACGCTTGCGGCCGAGGATCTTCCCGTTGGGCGACATCATGCGGCGGAGTTCGTCGACGTCCTTGTAGTCGACGTACACCTTGCCCTTGCCGGACTTCTTGACGATGTTGCCCGTGCTGGGCCCGCCGAAGCGAGAGAAACGGCTCATTCTTCAGTCTCCGTCGTGGACGTTGGGCCCCTCGGCGAGACCGGCCGGGGAGCGACATTGCGAGCGGGAGGGTAGGCGTGTTCCGCCCGGATGGTCCACACGAGGCCTTCCCGGCACGGGAAAGCGGTCATTTCGAGCGGCTGACGACCGAATCGGCCATCGACCGCAGCAGCGAGGCCGCCGGCCCGTACGCCGCCCCGTCGAGGAGCGACTTGGCCTCGTCCACCAGCCGGACCGCCACGGCCCGGGCGTGGTCGATGGATCCGGTGGCGCCGAGGGCGGCCCGGAGCGTCGCCTCCACGTCGGGGTCATGGGCGCCCTTCGACGCTTCCCGGAGCATCGCGAGGGTCCGGTCTCGGGTCTCGGGGTCGGCGGCGCCTAGGTGGTGGATCAGCGGCAGCGTGAGTTTGCCCTTCTCGAGGTCCTTCCCGACCGACTTGCCCACCACGTCCTCGCGGCCGGTGAGGTCCAGCAGGTCGTCCTGGATCTGGAAGGCGACGCCGAGTTTCACGCCGAAATCCCGCAGGCGGCGGCGGGAACGCGGGGACGCCCCGGCGTACGCGGCCCCGAGGTCGCAGGCGACCCCGATGAGTTCCGCGGTCTTGCGCTCCACGATCTCGTAGTAGGTCTTCTCGTCGAGGCCGAAGTCCTCGCGGTGGAACAGCTGGAGCAGTTCGCCCGCGCACAGCCGCGTCGTGACCGACCCCACCAGCAGCGCGGTGGTCTGCGAGTCGAGTTGCGAGCACAGGTGGAACGCGTTGGAGATGAGGTAGTCGCCGAGGATCACGGCGGCCTCGTTGCCCCGCAGGTTGTTCACGGTCGGCCCGCCTCGGCGCGTGGCGGCGTCGTCGAGCACGTCGTCGTGGACGAGCGTCGCGACGTGGATCATCTCGATGACCGCCGCGACGGTCAGGTGCTCGTCGCGGACGCGCAGGGCCGCGGGGTCGATCGGCGCGTCCGCGTCGTCGTCGGGCCGGCAGGCCAGCCCGGAGAGGATCACCATCGTCGGGCGAAGCATCTTGCCCCGGTAGCGCTCCACGTGGCGGCACAGGGCCTGCACGGGTTCGAGCGGCGACTCGATCTGTTTGGCGAAGCGGTCCTCGACCGTGGCGAGGGCCTCAACCAGGAGCGCGGCGACACGCTCGTGCTCCGGCTGGAGCAGATGCTGGAACGCGTCGAAAGGGCTTGGTGAGACGGTCATTCGCTCGGCTTGCCGCGGATGGCGAATGGTAGGCCGTTCGCCCGAGCGCCCGTCAGGCCGTCTGGATGCGGAAGTCCGGGAGGGCGCCGCCTCAGCGCTCGGCGACGAGGTAGCAGATCCACGCGGGATCGGCCTCCCCGTGCTCGACCGGGGTGAACTCGCCGTCGCCCTCGCCGGTGTCCTCGTCGGTGCCTTCCCAGTAGACCGTCGAGCGGGCGAACCCCGCCTCGGCGAGCAGTTCGCGGAGTTCAGGGAGCGACCAGAGGCGCCAGCGATACTCGAAGGCGCGGTTGAGTTTCGATCCGTCCGGGAAGTGGAAGTGGATCGCGCACTCCATCATGTGGGTCACGGGGTCGAAGCGACGCTGGTCCCAGACGTAGGTGAAGTCGCCGCCCGCGTACTCGATCTCGCGCTTCTCGCGCATCTCTTTGTGCGCGTCCGACCCGCCGTAGCAGTCGAGGAACATCATCCCGCCCGGCGCGAGCGACTCGCGGACGGTCTTGAAGTACCCCCGCAGCGCGTCGCGCGTCGTGAAGAGCCAGTAGGAGAAGTTCATCGCGAGGACGGCGTCGACGGGCTCGGCCTTCACCTGCAGCACGTCGGCGTGGATCAGTTCCACCCGCTTGCGCTGCGCGGGCTTGAGTTTGCCCACCTTGTTCCGCAGCCCCCACTGCAGCACGGATTCGTCGAGGTCGACGCCGATGGCCCGGTTCCCCGGACGTCGACGGACCCACTCGCAGGACGTGTTCGCGGTGCCGCAGAAGTCCTCGCGGATGACCTTCGCCCGTTTGCCCCGGAGTTCCTTGAAGGTCTCGTCGATGAAGTCGATCTCGGCCTCCACGCACTGGACGGAGTGCTCGTACAGCACGTGCCGGTCGACCGTCGCCGCGATGGGCTTGCCCGAGCCCACGAGGGCGGCGGCGTCGGACTTGGTTCGCTTCGCGGCCGGGGTCAGGGTCCGTTGCTTGCGTTTCGCGGCCAAATCGGGCGTCGCTTTCGGCTTGGGTTCGACGAGTGTGGCGTCGCCGTTGAGCGGCGCGCGGCCGGCGGCGGGAGCGGAAGACGTGTCGTTCGATCGGGGCATGGGCCGATGGTAGTGCCCCCATCCCCCGCACGCAGCGGGACGCCCGGCCGCCGGTGAAGATTGACTCGGGGGCGAACACGCCGCCCGGCCCCCGCGTCGGAGAGACGTTCGCCGTGCGCACGCAGGAGGTCCCGGAGAGATGAGGGTTGTGCTTCGATTGCTGGCCGTGCTCGCCCTGCTCGTGGTGCTCGCCGCCGGCGCGGTGGTCTTCACGCTCACGCGAGGCGGCACGGGTCTGGACAACTGGATCGCGCAGCAGGTCGTGACCATCGCGAACTACTACCTCGTGCCCGAGATCGCCTTCGAACGTTTCCGGTACGAAGCGCCGGGAACGCTCACGCTCGAGAACGCGACGCTCACCGCGCCCGACGGCACGCGCGTCGTCGAGGCCGCCTCGATCGTCGTGGAACTCGCGCGCGTGCCGCGACGAGGCCAGCCCCTGGAGATCTCCCGCATCGCGCTTGCCGCGCCGCAGGTGAACCTCTACCAGGACGAGTCCGGCGGATTCAAGGGACTCGCGCCCTTCGTGCGCACGCAGCGCGTTCAGGAACAGGATCGCGCCCCGAGCGAGGTCAAACTCAGCAACGTGCTGCGCATCCGCAACCTGACCATGATCGACGGGGGCGTGCTCTTTCAG
>JBQLZI010000220.1:0-4513 GCA_052168195.1 Phycisphaerales bacterium | reverse complement strand
ACTCGAGGGTCAGGTACTCCTCGGGAGGCGGCGCCTCGGCCTTCTTCCCGGGCGCCGCGGGGGGCGCCTTGGGCTTGATCTGCTTGAGACCGACGAACTTCGCCACGCCGTGGTCGGCGTGCACGACGTAATCGCCGGGCTTGAGGTCGAGGAAGGCGTCCATCGCGCGGCCGGCGGCGCCCGACGCGCTGAGCCGGCGCACGCGCCGGCGTGCGTGGAAGCGGTGGAAGATTTCGGCGTGCGGGACCAGGGCGACGCGCGCGGCCTCGTCCTCGTCGCCGAAGAGGAATCCACGGTGCAGGAAGCCGATGTGGTCGTCGAACGACGCGTCCGGCGCGAACTCCCGCGTGAGTTCGCAGAGCCGGTCGCGTTCCGCGTCCTTGAGACAGACCGCGATCACGCGCCGCTCGCGCGCCATCGCGCCGAGTTCCGCGACCGCCTCCCCAGCGTCCTGCGCGAACAACGGCAGCGGGCGTACCGGCAGGTCGATGCGCACGGCGGCCTCGTTGGACCCCGCGGAGAACTGGTTGACCTCTACGAGTGCCGCGGCGGCCTCCTTGAGCCGCTGGAGCGTCGCCGGCGGGCCGAAGATGCCCTTCGCGTCGGACGCGCGCTCGTAGTACCCGCGGGCCTGCTCGACGATTTCGAGGGTTTCCGTGAGGACGGCGAGCGTGCCCCCCGGGAGCAGCGCGAGCACGCTGTCGGCGCCTTCGTCTGTGAGGAGTTGGTCGGGGTTGGCGCCGACGAGGTCGACGCGGTCGAGTCGGCGATCGGCGCCGAGCGTTTCGAGGTCGATCTCGTGCATGGCGTCGATGTCGTCGCCGAAGAAGTCGATACGGACCGGCGCGGCTGCCATCTCCTCCGTCCTGTCCGAGGCGGCGACCGTGGCGGCGGGCGGAAAGACGTCGAGGATGCCTCCCCGCAGCGCGAACTGCCCCGGCTCGTCGACGGCGTCGACGCGCTCGTAGCCGGTCGAATCGAGCCACGAGATGACCTGCGCGAGCGGGGCGGACGCGCCGCGCTTGAGCGTCAGCGCCAGCGCGGGCAGTCGCGACGGGGTCGGCGCGCTCTGCATGAGCGCCGCGATGGGCGCGACGATGACCTGCCCGGCGCCGATGCGCCCGTCGGCGAGCGCACGCACGACGGCGAGCCGCTCGGCGAACACATCGACGCCGACCTGGCCGGCGCGGGCGCCGGCGGCGACCTCCAGTGCGGGGAAACGCACGGCGCGAGGGGCGCCGTCGGCGCGGGGCAGCAGGTCGTTGAGTTCGTCGGTCGCGTCGTCGGCGTCGTCGAGGTGGGCGACGACCTGAATCACCGGTCGCTGCGCGATCTCGGCGAGGACGCCCGAGAGCAGATTGGCGGACGAACCGGCCAAGCCGATCGCGACCGCCTGCTTGCCTCGAACGAGCGCGTCGGCGAGGGCGCGCACCGCGTCGTGCTTCGCGAGAAACGCGAGCGGATGGTCGGCGTGGAGGTCGAGCAGACGGGATGGTTCGCTGGCTTGGCGCATGCGCGGACGCCGCGACGGGCGGTCCACCCGTCGCGGTGGTCTGAGGATGAGGAGTTCGGCGGATGGTACCCGGCGGAGTCAGTCGCCGACGGTGGCGAAGGCGCTGAGGCGGAGGACGGTGCGCTCGCCGACGCCCTTGACGCGGGCGAGGTCGTCGACATTCGCGAACGGGCCGTTGCTGGCCCGGTCCTCGACGATGCGCTCGGCGAACGCGGGGCCGATGCCGGGAAGGAGTTGCAGGTCGTGAACGCCGGCGGAGTTGATGTCGACGAGCGTCGCTGGCGCGGGTGTGATCCGCTGCGGCGTGAGCCGGACGGTGGCGGCGAGGCCGATCGCGAGCAGGGCCGCGGCGACGATGCGCTGCGCGCGGGAATCGCGGGGAGGCCGAGTCACGACCCGGAACCGCCTTCGGGTTCGCCCTGATTGAGGCGCCGGTCCGCGGCGAGGCGCTGGAGCGCGGGCTTGGGCGTGCCGTCGACGCGGAGGAGGCCTCCGGCGGCCATCTCGACGCCGGGCCCGAACCTGGAGGAATCGACCAGTTGCCGCCATGTGACGCCCGAGACGCAGAGTTTGCCCAGCGCGACGAGCGCGGCGCCGTGGAGCCATTCCGCCTGGCGTGACTCGTCCCACGGGCCGCGCCACGCGCCGGGCTCCATGGTGCACGCGAGCGATTCGTCGGTGGCGCTCTCGGCGCTGGGCGCGCAGAGCGAGACGGCGATGGGTTTCCCGAGCATTGAGAAGCGGTCGATGATGTCGCTGAGCTGCGCGAGGTCGCGGGCGCCGTGGCCGGACGCGGCGTCGCCCATCTGCACGCCGAGGTCGATCGCGTCGATCTGGAGGCCCTGCTGGACGACCATCTCCGCGAAAAGCAGCGGCGGGACGGCGATCTTGTTGCGCGACGCGGACTCGCCGAAGGGCTGGTCGATCTCGAGGTGGACCTTCGCGTGCGGGTTGAACTTGCGGACCGCCATGATCGACAGGCGCGTCAGGTCGAGCATCTGCTCAACGGTGAGTTCGAACGCGTCGTTCTGATTCACGCCGGTGAGGGGCGTCCAGCGCGACACGACCCGCGCATAGCGTGCGCACACGCGCTGCAGATGCTCAAAGGCGATCTCGCGAAGCGACTCGTAATCGTTGCGCCACACGCGGGCCCATCCCGGCGCGCGCCCGGCGCGCAGATCGATCACCGGCCCGGCGACGATGGTGAGCCGGTCCTGCGCCTTCGCGCCCGCGCCTCCCATACCTCCTCCACTCGCCCCGGCGCCCCCCGCCGCCCACTGGGCCCACGCGTCGGCGTGCGCGAACTCATAGACCCCTTCCTCGGGAGCGATTGCACTCCACGCGAGGGGCAACGCGAGCGCGTCCGCGCTGGTGCGCACGGCGCCGCGCGTCGCGTCATTCGGGTAGTCGCAGGGCGCCTGCACGGCGACGATCGGCCGTCGGAGCCGCGCGGCCTGCGGCGCGAGGTTGCGCAACTGACGCTCGCGGACGGCCAGCCCGGTGCGCGCCGCCCAGAGGGAGAGTTCCTCCGTCGCGTCGATCGCGAGGCAGAGGGCCTCCCGCGCGAGATCGTCCTGTTCCTCGATTCGCACGGGGTGACGGGCCGAGTCGATGGCGAGGGCGCGCATGAAGGCGTGCTGGGCCTTCTCGAAGAGGGCCATCGGTTTCTCGGGCGGGCGGCCGCCTTCGAGCCAGTCCTCGAGTTTCACGAGGAAGTGCATGACGCGGTGGCGGGCGAGTTCGAGCGAGAGCAGATACGGGCGCTCGCGCCGCGGGAGCAGGCACGTCTGGAGCATGAGCACGCCGCAGTCGCCCGCGTCGACCTGCAGACAGAGCCCGACCGCCTGATTGGGGTCGGCGTCGCAGACGATGGTGTCGCCCTCGAGGCGTTCCTTCCCGACGACCGCGATGTTGTCCTGGCCGAGGAGATGCGCGCGGCGCAGCCCTTGCTCGACGAGGCCTCGGGATCGTTCGGGGACGAGAAACCGCAGCACGCCGCCCTCCGTGGGCACGGGAAGGCCCTTCCGACCCATCCGACGGGCCGGTTTGGGCGATCCGGGATCGGGCTCCGGCGGGCCGATCTCCTCGGGGATCGCCGGGTCCGACGCGCAGGGTTGCAGACCGACGGCCTGCGTGCAAGCCGTTTCGACCACGGCGTCACGGACCGAGCGCAGGAGGCGACGGAACATCCCTCACGATTGGGGAGCGGCGAGGGGCCATTTCGGGCGAAATCGCGCGCCTGACCGCGCGTTTGGCGTGTCGGAACGCATCGACTACGATTCCCCGGACGAAACACCTGCCGAACCGTCGTCACCCGAAGGACCGCGCCCATGGGCCTGGAAGCCGCCATCCCGACCGACATGATCCTCACGACCCAGTTGCGCAAGGTCGTGAACTGGGCGCGCCGGAGCAGCATCTGGCCGATCCCGTTCGCCACCGCGTGCTGCGGGATCGAACTCATGGCGACCGCGTCCAGCCGCTACGACATCGCCCGCTTCGGCATGGAGCGAATGTCCTTCTCGCCCCGCCAGAGCGACCTGATCATCGTCGCGGGGCGCATCGGCATCAAGATGCTGCCCGTCCTTCAGCGCATCTACCAGCAGGTCACCGAGCCCAAGTGGGTCATCTCCATGGGCGCCTGCGCCAGCACGGGCGGGGTGTTCGACACCTACGCGACCGTGCAGGGCATCGATCAGTTCATCCCCGTCGACGTCTACATTCCCGGCTGCCCGCCCCGTCCCGAGATGCTCCTCGAGGGATGCATGGCGATCCAGCGGATCATCGACGAGGACGGCATGCCCCCCATGGGCCCGAACGGACGGCGGGCGCCCCTCAAGATCGCCCTCCAGCCCAGCCACCGCCCCGCGGCCCAGCCCCTGCCGCTGACCGTCGGCGCGTCCTGAGCGATCCCCAAACTCCGTGAACCCTCCCGAGCGCGAGGCGTCGAACACGCAGGAGGTATCCCATGCGCGCACGCCGCGGGCTCATCGCAACACTCGC
>JBQLZI010000219.1:0-4611 GCA_052168195.1 Phycisphaerales bacterium | reverse complement strand
CTCGATGCCCGGCGTGCCCGCCACGTTCGGGTTCCCGGCCAAGGAAGTCTTCCTGAACTCGGCGACGCACGCGGAGCGGTGGCACTGGTTCGCGATCATCGCGGCGGGCCTTTCCGGCTTCTTCATGGTCGCCGCGGCGTGGCTCGCGGGGTGGCGCGCGTTCTTCCCGGCGCCCAACGATGACGAGTCGCGGGAGACCGCGGCGAACGCGCACGAGAGCGGGTGGCGGATCCTGGCGGGACCGCTCGTGCTGGCGACGCTCGGCGTGGTGACGGCGGTTGTTCCCGCGTCGTTCGCGGCGCCCCTGTGCAGGGCCGCGGCTGGCGCGGTGCGCGGGACGCAGTACGAGGCGTGGCCCAAGGTCGATCTCGCGCTGGGCTATTTGCTCAAGCCGAACATGGCGCTGGCGATCAGCGGAGGCGCGATCGTGCTCGGCACGCTGCTGTATTTCGGGCGCGGGCTGTGGAGGCGCGCCACTACGCCGGCGCACGCGCTGGAGCGGGTGGGGCCGACGGCGTGGTACGGCGTCATCCTGAACGCGGTGCTGGGCTTCGGCCGGGCGCTGACGAGCGTGCTGCAGAACGGTTCGCTGAGCGTGTACATCAAGACGGTGGTCGTCACGCTGATCGGGCTGGGCGGCTGGGCGCTGTGGCGAAGCGGGATCTCGATGCCCGCCGAGATCCTCGAGCCGGCCCCGAGTTTCGTGGAGGCCTCGCTGCTGGCGCTGCTGATCGGCGGCGCCGGGCTGGCGAGCGTCACCGGGTCGCGGCTGGCGGCGGTCGCCGCGGTGGGCGCCGTCGGGTACGGCGTGGCGATGCTGTTTGTGCTCTACGGCGGCGCCGACCTGGCGATGACGCAGTTCGCGGTCGACACGCTGACTGTGATCATCTTCGTGCTGGTGGTGTACCACCTTCCGCGCTTCGGGAAACTGAGCGGCCTTGGCATCAAACTCGGCGACCTAGCGCTCTCGCTTGCGTTCGGCGGGCTGATGGCGGTGGCGCTGCTCGCGACGCGCGGCGTGCGCGTCGGTGCTCCCGTCTCCGACATGATCGTCGATCGGGCGTACACCGAGGGCTACGGGCGCAACGTGGTGAACGTGATCCTTGTTGACTTCCGAGCGCTCGACACGCTGGGCGAGATCGCGGTGCTGGGCATCGCGGCGATCGGCGTGTTCACGCTGATGCGTCTGCGCAACGAGGACCGGGAAGGGGGGAGCGCGTGAACTCCGTGATCCTCCACGCGGCGACGCGGCTGATCTTCCCGCTCCTGCTGCTGTTCTCGGCGATCGTAACGCTCAACGGGCACAACCTGCCGGGCGGGGGATTCGTCGGCGGGCTGATGGCGGCGTCCGCGTTCGCGCTGCACTCGATGGCGTTCGGGGTGATCGAGGCGCGGCGGCTGCTGCGGGTGTCGCCCGTGACGCTGGTGGGCGCCGGGCTCTCGATGGCGATCGTGAGCGGCCTGCTCTCGCTGGTCGCGTCGATGTTCGGCGGCGAGGCGATGGCGTTCATGACGGGGCTGTGGGCCTCGTTCGAGTTCCCGGGCATCGGGGAGATCAAGGTGGGCACGCCGCTGCTGTTCGACCTCGGCGTGTATTTCACGGTGCTGGGCGTGACGCTGCTGATGGTTTTCACGCTCGAGGAGGTGAGCGCATGACGCTCCTGCTCGCGGTGGCCGTCGGCGCGCTGTTCGCGGCGGGCCTCTACATGATGCTCCGGCGCAGCGCCATGAAACTGATCGTGGGGCTGGTGCTGATCGGGCACGCGGCGAACCTGCTGATCTTCAGCGCCGGGCGGCACATCCGGGGCGGCGCGCCGTTGACCGAGAAGGGCGCCGAGAGACCCGAGGCGCCGTTCACCGACCCGCTCCCGCTCGCGTTGATCCTCACCGCGATCGTGATCAGTTTCGCGATCGTGTCGTACACCATCGTCCTGCTCCGGCGCACCTACGACGAGGTGCGCACGGACGACCTTGACCAACTCACCACCACCGACCGTTGATGGACGCACTCCTCGTCAGCCCGATCGTCATCCCCCTCGCGGGGTTCGTCGCCTGCCTGCTGGCGTGGCGGAGCGTTCGCGCGCAGCGCGCGATCTCGCTCGCGTGCTCGGCGGGGGCGGTGGCGGCCACGTCCGCGCTGCTCTGGCACGTGCAGGCGGGCGAAGTGTTCGCGACGCGGATCGGCGGGTGGGATGCGCCGTTCGGCATCACGATCGCCGCGGACATCCTCTCGGCGATCATGGCGCTGCTCGGCGCGGTCGTGGGGCTCGCAACGGTCGTGTACTCGCTGGGCAGCGTGGACGAGCGCCGGGAGCGGTACGGCTATCACGCGCTGCTGCAGGCGCTGCTCGCGGGGGTGGCGGGCGCGTTCCTGAGCGCGGACCTTTTCAACATCTACGTGTGGTTCGAGGTGCTGCTGATGTCGTCGTTCGTGCTGCTGACGCTCGGCGGCGAGCGTGGGCAACTCGAGGGCGCGATCAAGTATGTGACGCTGAACCTGCTGTCGTCGACGCTGTTCCTCTCGGCCACGGGGCTGGTGTACGGCATGACCGGCACGCTGAACCTGGCGCACCTGGCCGAGCGGCTGGGAGAGGTGGACAACCCCGCGATGGTGACGGCGGTCTCTGTCCTGTTCTTCACGGCGTTCGGCATCAAGGCGGCGGTGTTCCCGTTCTTCTTCTGGCTCCCCGCGAGTTACCACACGCCGCCGGGGGCGGTGTCCGCGGTGTTCGCGGGGCTGCTGACGAAGGTCGGCGTCTACGCGATGATCCGCGTGTTCACGCTGGTGTTCGTGCGCGAGCCGAACATCACCGGAGAGATCGTGCTGTGGGTCGCCGGGCTGACGATGGCGAGCGGCGTGCTGGGGGCGGCGGTGCAGACCGACGTCCGGCGCATCCTGTCGTTCCACATCATCAGCCAGATCGGCTACATGCTCATGGGTCTTGGCGTGGCGCTGGTCGCGGGCGCGGAGGCGGCACGTTTGGAGAGCGTGGGCGGCGATGAGGCGCTGGTGGCGACGCTGCGCGGCGCCGCGGCGCTCTCGATGGCAGGGAGCGTGTTCTACATCTTCCACCACATCATCGTGAAGACGAACCTGTTCTTCGTGGCCGGCGTGGTGCTCGCGCTGCGCGGGACGGGTGAGTTGTCGCGGTTCGGCGGCCTGTACAAGGAGCGGCCGTGGCTGGGCGTGTGGTTCCTGGTGAGCGCGCTGTCGCTGGCGGGCATCCCGGCGCTGAGCGGGTTCTGGGCGAAGTTCACGCTCGTGCGCGGCGGGCTCGAGGCGCGGGAATGGTGGATCGTGGCGGTTTCGATCGCGGTGAGTCTGCTGACGCTCTACTCGATGACGAAGATCTGGGCGGAGGGCTTCTGGGCGGCCGATCCTCGGGAGCGGAGCGGGAGCGCGCCGGTGGAGGAGCCCTCGCGCGGGCGCATGGCGCTGATGTACGGCCCGATCGCGGGGATGGCGATCATCACGATTGTGATCGGTGCTGGGGCGGGCGCCGCGTTCGGGATCGCGGAGCGTGCGGCGGCGCAGCTGCTGGACAACTCTGCATACCGTGACGCGGTGCTCGGACGCGCCCTGGCGGCGTCGGAGTTGATCTCCGACGCGGGAGAGAACGCGCCATGATCCAGCGGCTGCTCATCAATCTCCTGTTCGCGCTGCTGTGGGCGTCGACGATCGGTCCGTTCACGCCTGCGAACGTTGCGGTCGGGTTCGCGGTCGGTTTCGTGGTGCTGCTGCTGACCACGCCGCGGGGCAAGCCCGAGAGTTATTCGCGCAAGTCGCTCGCGGCGGTGCGGTTCACCGTGTACTTCCTTTGGGAACTCGTGCGCGCGAACATGCTGGTGGCGTGGTGGACGATTTCGCCGCTGAAGCGGCTGTCTCCGGCGGTGATCTATGTCCCGATCGAGGAGGACATGTCTGACGCGGAGATCGCGACGCTGGCGAACGTGATCACGCTGACGCCGGGCACGCTGACGCTGGACGTGACCGAGGATCGCCGGGCGCTGCGGGTGCACTGCATGCACGCGCCGGATCATGACGCGGCCCGCCGCGAGATGCAGCGTGGGTTCATGCGGCGTCTGCTGGAGGTGACGCGATGACGCCCGGCTTGTTCATGACGGTTGCGTCGACGATCCCGCTCGAGCCGATGGCGGACGCGCCGCGGGCGAGCGAGACGCTGTCCACGGAAACGCTGACGCTGTTCCTGACAGCGGGGGTGGCGCTGGGGATGGCGCTGCTGTGCGCGCTGGTGCGGTTGATGCGCGGGCCGTCGCTGCCGGACCGCGTGATCTCGCTCGATCTGATGGGCAACTTCGCGGTCGCGCTGATCTGCGTGTTCGCGGTGGTGTTCGACACGCCGGCGTTGCTCTCGGTTGGCGTGGTGATGGCGCTGGTGCTGTTCCTGGGCACGGTGGCGTTCGCGGTGTATCTCGACCGACGCGTGCGCGGCATCTGGAGCGAGCGGCGATGAGCGAACTCAAGCCCATCCTGGTCAGCGTGCTTCTGCTGCTGGGGGTCGCGTTCAGTCTGCTGGCGGGGCTGGGCGTGCTGCGCATGCCCGATGCGTACATGCGGATGCAGGCGGCGACGAAGGCCGGCACGCTAGG
>JBQLZI010000218.1:0-4663 GCA_052168195.1 Phycisphaerales bacterium | reverse complement strand
GCGCAGATGCAGGGCGCGGGCGATGCACTCAAGTCGGAACTGCGGGAGTACGAGGGCGTGTTTGCGGTGGCGGACGACAGCGACTCGGGTCAGCGTGAACTGCGGATCGAATTGCTGCCCGGCGCGCGGGAACTGGGTTTCACGACGGACCTGATCGCGCGGCAGGTGCGCGGCGCGGTGTTCGGGCTCGAGGCGCGGACCTTCGCGGGCGACCGCGAGGACGTGGACGTGCGGGTGCGGTTCGACGAGGAGCACCGCCGGAGTCTCGCGGACATCGAGGGGATGTACGTGTTCAGCGCGGCGGGCGTGCCGGCGCCGCTGCGCGAGGTGGCCGAGGTCGAGGAGTCACGCGGGTACGCGTCCATCAAGCGGCTGGACCGCCAGCGGGCGATCAACGTCTCGGCGGATGTGGACCGCGCGGTGGTGACGCCCGAGCAGGTGTCGGCGGAACTGGGCCCGGTGTTCCGGAGGATCCAGGCGGAGTTTCCCGAGGTGTCGATCGTGCCGCGCGGGCGCCAGGAAGACTTGGCGGACTCGTTCCGTTCGCTGCCGCTGGGCTTCGCGGCGGCGATGGTGATGATCTACGTGCTGCTGGCGTGGCTGTTCGGGAGTTACACGCAGCCGTTCGCGATCCTGGTCGCGGTGCCGTTCTCCGCGGTGGGCGCGATCCTCGGGCACATGGTGCTTGGGTTCGAGATGACGATCCTGTCGCTGATCGGGTTCGTGGCGCTGACGGGCATCGTGGTGAACGACGGGATCGTGCTCGTGCAGTTCTACAACGAGCGGCGACGCGAGGGCATGGACACGACGCCCGCGCTGCTCGACGCGGGGCGCGCTCGGCTGCGGGCGATCATCCTGACGACGGTGACCACCGTGGGCGGGCTGGCGCCGCTGATGCTGGAGCAGAGTTTCCAGGCGCGGTTCCTGATCCCGATGGCGATCACGATTTCGTTCGGGCTGATGGCGGCGACGATGGTGACGCTGGTGCTGCTGCCCTGCCTGATCGCGATCGTGGCGGACGGGCGGCGCGCGGTGCGCTGGGGCTGGTCGGGCGGCGAGAAGCGCTGGAGCGAGCCGCTGCGCCCGGCGGGTTCGCTGGACTGACGCGGCAGGGGAGTGCGGCGTCCGGTAGCATGTGCGCACCTCAAGAGGAGCACGAGATGGCCGACGAAGGGACGCAGAAACTGCTGCTGGTGATCATCGCGATTCTGCTGCAGCCGCTCGCGGTGGGGCTGAAAGCGGGGATCGGCGGGGCGTTCATCCTGAATCTGATCCTGACGCTGATCTTCTATATCCCCGGGATGCTCCACGCGCTGTACGTGGTGCTGACCTGAGGCCGGGGAAAGCCCCGGACCGGACAACCGGACACGGTTTGTGCTTGATCGCGGGGCGGGTTGTCGGTATTCCCGGTGCTCGCGGGTGCATGCGGCACGCGCGGTCACCAAGGAGACGGCAACGATGGCGAACTACCCGATCGAAGACATCGAGGGCATCGGCGATGCCTTCGGCGCCAAACTGCGCGAGGCGGGCGTGAAGGACACCGACACGCTGCTCACCAAGTGCAAGACGCCCAAGGACCGCGACGCGCTGGCCGAGGCAAGCGGCATCGAGACGAAGCGGATCCTGAAGTTCGCGAACATGGCCGACCTGTACCGCGTGAAGGGCATCGGCTCGGAGTATTCCGAGTTGCTCGAGGCCGCGGGCGTGGACACGGTGAAGGAACTCGCGGTGCGCGTGCCCGGGAACCTCGCGGCGAAACTCGCGGAGGTGAACCAGGCGAAGAACCTGACGCGGCGCGTGCCGGACGAGTCGATGTGCGCGCAGTGGGTCGAGCACGCGAAGACGTTGCCTCGAATGCTCGAGTACTGAGCGACGAGCGGATGCGATGCGAATGATGCGGGGCGCGCCGAGGGCGCGCTCCGCGTTGTTTTTCAGGAAGGCCGAGTCCGTGAAGAGCCGTCTGTTCGAGCCGCTGACCGTTCGCTCCGTCACGCTGCGCAACCGCGTCGGGGTGTCGCCGATGTGCATGTACTCGAGCGACGACGGGATGACGACCGACTTTCACCTCGCGCACCTGGGGAAGTTCGCGCTGGGCGGGGCGGGGCTGGTAATGACCGAGGCGACGGCGGTGAGCCCCGAGGGGCGCATCACGCCCCGCTGCGCGGGCATCTGGAGCGACGCGCACGTCGAGGGGTGGTCGCGCGTGGCGGCGTTCGTGCGCGCGCACGGCGCGAGCGTGGGGATGCAGATCGCGCACGCGGGGCGGAAGGCGAGCATGGCGCCGCCGCACTCGTGGGAGGGCGAGCCGCGCACGCTGGTGGCGGCGGGTGACGGCGGGTGGACGCCGATCGCGCCGACGGGGCGCGCGTTCGATGAGCGGCACGGGTCGCCTCGGGTGATGACGGGCGAGGACATCGCGCGGGTGCGGGCGGATTTCGTGCGCGCCGCGGAGCGGGCGCTCGCGGCGGGGTTCGAGTGGCTGGAACTGCACTACGCGCACGGGTACCTGGCGCACGAGTTCCTGTCGCCGCTGGTGAACGACCGGACGGACGAGTACGGCGGGCCGTACGAGAACCGGGTGCGGTTCGCGGTCGAGACGGCCCGGGCGGTGCGGGCGGTGTGGCCCGAGCGGCTGCCGCTCGCGGCGCGGCTGAGTTGCACGGACTGGGTCGACGGCGGGTGGGGCGTGGAGGATTCGGTCGAACTGTCGCGGCTGCTCAAGGCCGAGGGCGTGGACCTGATCGATTGCAGCAGCGGGGCGGCGGTGTCGGGCGTGACGTATCCCTCGGCGCCGGGCTGGCAGGTTCCGCTTGCCGAGCGGGTGCGCGAGGGCGCTGGGATGCTGACGGCGGCGGTGGGAGAGATCACAACGCCGGCGCAGGCGGAGGCGGTGGTCGCGGAAGGTCGGGCGGACGTGGTGATGCTGGGGCGCGAGATGCTCCGCGACCCGTTCTTCGCGTTCCGCGCATGGCGGGCGCTGGGAGGGGAAGGCCCAGGGCCGGTCGCGGAGGCGTATTCCTGGGCGGTGTAACCGTTGTTCCCCGGGGTTTTGCGGGCGCGTTGGGGAGAGCCAAACGGCGCAGACCGTTCGGATTTTGCTTGTAAAAGTTTGGTTGCGCGGTAGGTTGATTGCGTCGTCGGCGTGACGAAGTGGAAGCCGCCGATCGACCGCGCACTCCATACAGAAGGACGCCTGCGATGCGGGCTCCCGATTCGTTGTCGTTTGACTTCGATGTGTGCATTGCCGGCGGCGGACCCGCGGGTTCGACTGTCGCTGCGCTGCTGCGCCGGTACAACCCCGGGCTGCGCGTGCTGGTGCTCGAGAAGGAACGCTTCCCGCGCGATCATGTCGGCGAGAGCCAGTTACCGTCGGTGAGCGGCGTCCTGCACGAGATGGGCGTGTGGGAGAAGGTCGAGGCGGCGAACTTTCCGATCAAGATCGGCGCGTCGTACACGTGGGGGCGCGATCTGGACCGCTGGGAGTTCGACTTCTACCCGGTCGAGGAATTCGTGGACGAGCCGCGGCCCGCGAAGTTCGAGGGTCAGCGCCGGCTGACGGCGTTCCAGGTCGACCGCGCGGTGTACGACACGATTTTGCTGGACCACGCGGAGTCGGTGGGCGCGACGGTGCGGCAGGAAACGCGGATCGCGTCGGTGGAGACAAAGGGCGACCGGATCGACGCGGTCGTGCTCGAGAACGGGGAACGCATCACCGCGAGGTGGTTCGTCGACGCGACGGGCACGGTCGGGCTGCTACGGCGCGCGGTGGGCGTCGGGTCGGTGGTGAACGACGAACTGAAGAACATCGCGATCTGGGACTACTGGCGCAACGCGGAGTGGGCGGTGCAGATCGGCGTGGGCGCGACCCGCGTGCAGGTGCGCAGTCTTCCCTATGGATGGATGTGGTTCATCCCGCTCGGGCCTGACCGCACGAGCATCGGGCTGATCACGCCGTCGGAGCACTACAAGCGGCTGGGCATGAGCCCCGAGGCGCTGTACCTGCGCGCGATCTCCGAGCAGGAGGAGATCGCGAAACTCACGAGGAACGCGACGCGGGAGGAGAAACTGCAGTCGTGCAAGGACTGGTCGCAACTCAGCGAGCGGATCGCGGGAGAGAACTGGTTCGTGGTGGGGGAGGCGGCGGGGTTCGCGGACCCGATCCTCGCGGCGGGGATGAGTCTCGCGCACTCGTCGGGGCGCGACGCGGCGTACACGATTCTGGAACTCGAGCGCGGCGAGCACGACCCGGCCTGGCTGCGCGAGCGCTACAACGAGCGGAACCGGGCGAACATCGAGCAGCACATCCGTTTCGGGCAGTACTGGTACTCGGCGAACAGTTGCTTCACGGAACTCCGGGAGCACTGCCAGCGGATCGCGGAGGACGCGGGGCTGAAACTGGCGCCGCAGGAGGCGTGGCGCTGGCTGAGCCAGGGCGGGTTCACGATCCAGGAGCCGGGTGTGGCGGGGCTGGGATCGTTCGACGTGTTCAGCGCCAAGCAGATCCTGCGGATGTTCGACACCGAGGGGCGCGAGGTCGCGCCGGCGGCGCACGGGTACACGACGTTCAAACTGATGATCAACGGCGCGAAGAAGGTGTGGCTGGGCGTGCTGGCCGACGGGCGGATCGAGCGCGTCGAGTGCCTGGAGCGCGCAGGGCGGCGCC
>JBQLZI010000217.1:0-4757 GCA_052168195.1 Phycisphaerales bacterium | reverse complement strand
CGGCGTGCTCCCCGCGACGGCGCAGGGCACCGGCCAGCAGTTCTTCGAGGACGAACTCGAAGCGATCGTCGAGACCGCGCACGCGCTCGGACGCAAGGTCGCGGCCCATGCGCACGGCGCCGACGGCATCAAGGCGGCGCTGCGCGCGGGCGTGGACTCCATCGAACACGGCTCGTACCTCGACGACGAGGCCATCGCGCTGTTCAAGCGCACGGGCGCGTACCTCGTGCCGACGGTCTTCGCGGGCGAAACGGTGGCGAACCTCGCGGCGCGCGACGGGTACTTCATTCCCGCCGTGCGCGAGAAGGCCCTCGCGGTCGGCCCGGTGATGCTCAGCGCCCTCGGCCGTGCGCACGACGCGGGGGTCAAGGTCGCGTTCGGCACGGACTGCGGCGTCGGGCCGCACGGCGAGAACGCGCGCGAACTCGAACTCATGGTCGAGGCGGGGATGTCCGAAGCGGACGTGCTGCGCTCCGCGACCGTGGTCGCCGCGGAGTTGTGCGGTTTGTCCGAGACTATCGGCACGCTCGAGCCCGGCAAGGCCGCGGACTTCATCGCGGTCCGCTCCTCGCCGCTGCGCGACATCGCCGCGACGCGTGACGTGGTGGTCGTCGCTCGCGACGGCGCCGTCGTGAAGGACGCGCGGTGAGCGTGACCGCCGCCCAGGCGAGCGGCGCCGGCCAGATCGCGCTGTGGTCGGTCGCGCTCATGCTCGCGGCGATCATCGGGTTCTGGTTCGCGATCTGGCTTCGCAAGCGGCTGACGACCGAGGAGGAGGGCTCCGGCGAGGGGCTCACCCTCGGGGCGCTGCGGACCATGCACGCGCGGGGCGAACTCAGCGACGAGGAGTACGACGCCGCCCGCGCCGCGGTGCTCGCGCAGTCCGGGGTCGACCCTGACAAGGCGCGATCGGACCGAGGCGCAGCGGGCTTTGCGCGGACGGCGGAGCCGGGCGTGGACCTCGCTGGAGACCCCCTGCCTTCACACGAGGGCAAACCCCCGGAATCGGGCCGAAATCCGCCGGAATAACCCGCGCCGCGCGAACTGAGACCGAGAACCATGCGGAAAGATTGTGGATGAAACGCATCGGCACGATCATCGTCCGCGCGCATCGAGAAGCACGCCGGCCGTGCCGATAGACTCTCGAATGCACCGCGTGCGTGGAGTCGCCCGCGGCGTCTGACCTTGCGCAGCACACCCGAGGACCGCATGGCCAAGAACCGAACGGACGGAGAGGGACCGACCAGCACCACCGACTCGAACGCGCCGGGCGGTGGCTCCGGAGGCGGTTCGGGCGGCGGGGGCGGCGACGGCGGCTTCCGCGGGCGCCGCATCACCACATGCTCGTTCTGCGGCAAGTCCTCCCGGGAGGTCGGCCCCATGGTCGAAGGCCCCAGCGAGGTCTACATCTGCTCCAACTGCGTCGACCTCTGCCAGAACATCTTCAAGCAGGAGCGGCGCCGGGTCTCCACCTCCAGGCCCGTGCTCGGGACGATCCCCTCGCCCCGCCAGATCAAAGAGTTCATGGACCAGTACATCGTCGGCCAGCAGCTCGCCAAGAAGGCGCTGTCGGTCGCGGTCCACAACCACTACAAGCGTCTGACCCAGCTCGAGAACGACCAGTCGCCCGTCGAGCTCGACAAGAGCAACGTGCTCATGATCGGGCCGACCGGCTCGGGCAAGACGCTGCTGGCGCGCACCATGGCGCGCATGCTCAACGTGCCTTTCGCCATCGGCGACGCCACCACCCTCACCGAGGCGGGCTACGTCGGCGAGGACGTCGAGAACCTCCTGCTCAAGTTGCTCCAGGCCGCCGACTACGACCTCGAAGCGGCCCAGCGCGGCATCATTTACATCGACGAGATCGACAAGGTCGGCAAGACCTCCAACAACGTCTCGATCACCCGCGACGTCAGCGGCGAAGGCGTCCAGCAGTCGCTGCTGAAGATGCTCGAAGGCACCGTCGCGAACGTCCCCCCGCAGGGCGGCCGCAAGCACCCCGAGCAGCAGTACATCCAGCTCGACACCAGCAACATCCTCTTCATCTGCGGCGGCTCGTTCGTCGGCCTCGAAGACGTCATCCGCCGGCGCATCGGCAAGAAGCGAATCGGCTTCACCAACCAGGTCCCCACGACCAGCGACGAGATCACCGAGTCCGCCGAGATCCTCGCGCGCGTCGCGCCCGAGGACGTCATCGAGTTCGGCATGATCCCCGAACTCGTCGGCCGCCTCCCGGTCATCACGCCGCTCGAGCCGCTCTCGCTCGAGGCGCTGAAGAAAATCCTGCTCGAACCCAAGAACGCGATCGTCAAGCAGTACGAGCACCTCTTCTCGCTCGAGAACGCGAAACTGACGTTCACCGACGACGCGCTCGAACTGATCGCCAAGAAGGCCCGCGAGCGCAAGACCGGCGCCCGCGCCCTCCGCGCCGTCATCGAGGAGATCATGCTCGAACTCATGTTCGACCTGCCCGACCTCGACAACAACGGCGCCGAGTACGTCATCAACCGCGACGCGATCGAGAACCCCACGCGCCTCGCCGACCTCCGCGTGAAGCGCAAGGAATCCGCCTGAACGGACGCCTCATCCCGATCGATTCGGCGTCTGTGAGGATTTCAGCAAGGGTTTCGTCAACTTGTTGACTTGGTAGGCCGCCCGCCTACGGTCACCCCATGGCTCAAGACCAGCGGGACGACGGGGCGAGCGTGGCAGCGGCAAGTGGGGCGTGCGAGGCGTCCGCGATCCTCGCGGGCGAGGGCGCCAACTGCCCGGACTGCGTGCACGACCTGCCGCTGATCATCCGGTTCTTCATCATCCACAACACCACGATGCGGATCGGCGACCGGCTGACCGCGCCGCTGGGGCTCACGAGTTCGCGCTGGCTAATGCTCTGCGCGATCAATCGCCGCGCCGACGAGCCGCCGCGCATCTCCGACCTCAGCGCCGACGCGATGCTCAGTGCGCAGAACGTCAGCCGGATGGTCGCCTCGCTCGAGGAGGAGGGGCTCGTCGAGCGGTTCACCGTGGCGGGCGCCGGCCGCGCGACCTACGTGCGCCTGACCGAGCGCGGCCGCGAGGTCATCGACGCCTGCGACCGCCTCGGCGAGCGTTTCGACGAGTGGTTCCTCGCTCGTCTGCACGACGCCGACGTGGACCTGCTCAAGAAGAAACTGGACATCCTCATCGAGAACCTTTCCGCGTTCGAGCGGTATCTGGATCAGTCCAAGGAGTCACGGGAATGAGTCTGACTCGCGGATTTCTGACAGCGTTGACCCTCGCCGCGACCGCCGCGGGCGCGTCCGCGCAGGAAGGCCCCCCGAGCGCCGCGGTGCGCGTCGGCGTGGTCGAGATGCGCCCCGTCGAGCAGCGCGCCAGCGTGACGGGCGAGGTCCGCGCCACGCAGCGCTCGCGCATCGCGACGCGCGAGCCCGGCCGTGTGATTGAGGTGCTCGTCCGTGAGGGCGACGTCGTGAAAGCGGGGGATGTGCTCGTGCGCCTCGACGCTTCCCTGCTGCAGATCGACCTCAGCAGCGCCGAGGCGCAACTCAGCGCCGCCAACTCCGCGCTCATCGAGGCCAATTCCGTGCTCGAGCGCCGGGAGCGGGATCTGGCCCGCCTCCAGCAACTCCGAAGCCGCGAGAGCGCCACCGACACCGAAGTGCAGGACGCTCAGAGCGAGGTCGACGCTCAGGCCGCCCGCGCCACGTCGCGTGAAGCGGAGATCCTCTTCGCGCGCGCACGGATCCAGCGACTTCAGGAGCAACTCGGCGACATGACCGTCCGCGCGCCGTTCAACGGGCGTGTGTCGGCGAAACTCGTCGACGAAGGTGAATGGGCGGGCGAGGGCGCCGCGGTCGTCGAGGTGGTCACTTCCGACACGGTGGACGTCTTCCTCGAGGTGCCCCAGCGGTACGTCAACGCCGTGCAGTCCCCCGAGGCGACCATCAGCGTGCGCTTCGACGCGATCGACATCGAGCGTGCGCTCGAGAACCCCCGCGTGGTCCCCGTCGCTGATACGGCGGCGCGCACCTTCCCGGTGCGCATGGTCGCGAAGAACGACGAGGGGCTCATCCAGCCCGGCATGACCGTCACCGCGTCGATCCCCGCGGGGTTCAGCGGCCCGGCGATGCTCGCGCCCGCCGACTCGCTCCTGCGCGACGACGCCGGCTGGTTCGTCTACACCGCGACCGACAACGGCCAGGGCGGACGCATCGCCCTCCCGGCCCGCGTCACGCAACTCTTCCGCATCGGCGATCAGGTCGCGATCCGGCCGATCAGCGGCCCGATCTTCCCCGGCGCGGTCGTTGTCACCGAAGGCAACGAGCGCATCCTCTTCCCGGGTCAGCCGCTCGAGGTCACCAATCCGGACGCCATCCCGCCCGCGCCGCCGCAGCAACAGGGCGCGCAGGGCCAGCCCGCTGAAGGGGCTTCCCGATGAGTTTCATCAGGTTCTGCATCGACCGCCCGGTCACGGTGCTGGTCGGGGCGATCGTCGTGGTCCTCGCGGGGCTCCTGAGTTTCGCGGCCGTGCCGATCCAACTCACGCCCAACATCGACAAGACCAACATCACGGTTCGCACGTTCTGGGAGGGCGCCAGCCCGATCGAGATCGAGCGCGAGATCATCGACGAGCAGGAAGAACGCCTCCGCGGCGTCTCCGATCTCGTGAAGATGCGATCGGTCTCCCAGCAGGACGAGGGCGTCATCACGCTCGAGTTCGCGATCGGCACCGACAAGAACGTCGCGCTCCGCGAGGT
>JBQLZI010000216.1:0-4775 GCA_052168195.1 Phycisphaerales bacterium | reverse complement strand
CCCTGTTCTGGAACACCATGGCGCCCGCGGGCTCGGCGGACACCGAAGGCCCGAGCGGCGAACTCGAACGCGCGATCCGCCGCTCTTTCGGCTCCGTGGACGCCTTCAAAACCCACTTCACCGCGGCCGCCAACGCCGTCGAGGGTTCCGGGTGGGCGTGGCTCATGTACGAGCCCATCTCCCGCTCGCTCATCGTGACCCAGATGGAGAAGCAGCAGGATATTTACATGAACGGCGCGCGCCCGCTGCTGGGCGTCGACGTCTGGGAGCACGCGTACTACCTCAAGTACCAGAACCGCCGCGGCGACTACACCAAGGCCTTCTGGAACGTCGTGAACTGGTCCGCCGTCGGCTCGCTCTTCGAGGCCGCCCGCGCGTAATCCCCGCGTGCGCTGTATTGTCCCACGCTCCACCACCCTTGGAGCGATCCGTGACGAGCGACACCCGGGAACTCACCAGCGCCTCCGGCAAACCCGCCGAGCAGTACACCATCCGGCGCAAGGTCTTCAAGATCTTCGGCGCCGGCTTTCACATCTACCACGCCGACGGCTCCCTCGCGGGGTATTGCAAACAGAAGGCGTTCCGCCTCCGCGAGGATCTGCGTATCTACAAGGATGAGGCGCAGACGCAGGAACTCCTGCGCATCCACACCGAGCAGGTGCTCGACTTCGGCGCGACTTACCAGGTGCTCCTCCCTTCCGGGGAGTGCATCGGCGCCTTTCGCCGCCGCGCCATGCGGAGTTTCATCCGCGACAAGTGGGACGCCGTGGGCCCGCAAGGCGAGGTCATCGGGACCATCGACGAGGACTCCACCTTCAAGGCGCTCATGCGCCGCGCCCACGACCTAACGGCCGCCCTCTTCCCCCAGAAATTCGTGCTCTCGGACACCGGGGGCCGACCGGTCGCGATCTACCGAACCCACTTCAACCCGTTCATCCACCGCATCGGCGTCGCGATCCTCCTCGACGAGGACGACCAGTTCGACGACCTCTTCCTTCTCGCGGGCGGCTGCCTGCTCGCCGCGATCGAGGGACGCCAGGACGGCTGACGCTCGCCACGCCCGCCCAGCAACGACGCCCCCGCTACCATCCCGCCCATCCCCCTCTCGGAGCCCCCGCACGCCATGGTGAAGGTCGCCTTCAGCACGATCGCCTGCCCGACCTGGACGCTCGACCGCGTCGCCGACGCCGCCGAACGCTGGGGCTACCAGGGCGTGGAACTCCGTACCTTCGGCCCCGCCGACACCCGGCTGGCCTGCGAGCCGGGCCTGACGGGCGGCGACAAGGTGCGCCGCCTCTTCCACCGCGCGGGCGTCTCCATCGCGGGCGTGGGAACCGGCGTCCGCTTCGACGCGACCGTCTTCCCACCGGTCATGGGCTGGGCCATCACCGACACCGACAAGTCCGTCGTCCAGGCCAAACGCTGCATCGAGATCGCCCACGACGTCGGCGCCCCGTTCGTCCGCGTCTTCGGGTTCGAGCGCCAGTCCAACGAGCGCTGGACATCATTCATCCACCGCGTCGCGACGCGCGTCCGCCTCACCGTCGACGCCGCGCGCAACATGGACACCACCGTCGTCGTCGAGAACGGCGGCTCGTTCGCCAAAGCCGAGCGACTCGCCGAACTGCTCGACCGCGTGAACCTGCCCATCTGCCGCGCCTGCTACAGCATGACCAGCGGGCAGGCGGCCGGCGACGACCCCATCGCCGCCGTCCGCACGCTCGGGTACCGCCTCGCGACCGCCCGCGTCAAAGACCTCGACGCGCACGGCACGCCCGTCGCGCTGGGCGAGGGTGTTCAGCCCGTCAAGGAGTTCGTGGCCGCGGTCGCCCGCTCCACCAGCGCGCAGTGGCTCGTGTACGAGTGGGACAAACTCTGGCTGCCCGAACTTCCCGACGCCGGCGACGTCCTCCCCGGGGCCGCGGAGTACCTCATCCGCGCCGTGGCCCGTGCCAAGGGCCTCCCCGGCGCCGACTCCGCGCACGCGCCAGCTGCCTGATCCCCGCTACCATCGCGGCGTGGTGAACGCCTCTCAACGCAAACCCGACGCGTCCGACGCCGTCGTGCGCACGGACCTGCCCTTCCCCAACCGCCGGGAGGGCAAGGTTCGCGATGTCTACGACCTGCCGCCCGACCCCGCGCACAAGGACCGTCCCCCAGCGCTCCTCATCGTCGCGAGCGACCGCCTCAGCGCGTTCGACGTTGTCCTTCCCACCCCGATCCCGGGTAAGGGCGCGATCCTCACCGACATCAGCACACGCTGGTTCGAGTTCATCGAGAGCCGGGGGCTCGCCAAGACCCACCTGCTCTCCACCGACGCCGACGACCTCCCTGGCCTAACCGAGGCGCAGCGCTCCCCGCTCCGCGGCCGCGTCACCATCGGCCGCCGCTGCCAGGTCATTCCCATCGAGTGCGTCGCCCGCGGGTACATCGCCGGCTCGGGCACGAAGGACTACAACCGCGACGGCGCGATCTGCGGCATCAAACTCCCCGAAGGCCTCCGCGACGGCTCGTCCATCCTCGAGCACCTCGGCTCGCCGATCTTCACCCCCGCCACGAAGGCGCCCAAGGGCGAGCACGACGAGAACATCTCCTTCGACCGCGCCTGCGACCTCGTCGGCCGCTCGCTGATGCAGCGACTCCGCGATCTCACCCTCTCTATCTACGCCTCGGCGCACGACTACGCCCGTGCCCGCGGCGTCATCCTCGCCGACACCAAGTTCGAGTTCGGCTTCCCCGTGAACGAGCGCGGCGAGAGGATCAGCGAGGAACTGATCCTCGTCGACGAGGCCCTCACCCCCGATTCGTCCCGCTACTGGCCGCTCGAGAACTGGACGCCCGGCTCCGACGCGCCGCAGCCCTCGTTCGACAAGCAGTTCGTGCGCGAGCACCTCGAAACGCTCGTGGCCGAGGGCAAATGGGACAAGACCGCTCCCGGCCCGGAACTCCCGGACCGCGTGGTGCAGGGCACGCTCGATCGGTACGAGGAAGCCCGCCGCCGACTGTTCGGATGACCTCCCGCTCCCGCTCGCGGGAGTGTCAGGCGGTCTTCAGCCCTCGCCGTCGTTCAACTTCTCGACTTCGCGCAGCGTCTTCTCGAGTTGCTTCTTCAGCAGTCGAACACGCAGCAGACTCTTCACGCGCGTGATCAGCTCGATCCGGTGCACCGGCTTGGTCAGGAAGTCGTCCGCGCCGCTCTCGACCGCGCGCTCGACGTCCGCCACCTCGTTCAGCGCGGTCACCATCACCACGGGAATGTCCCGCAGCGTCGGATCGCCCTTGAGCCGCGAGCACACCTGGAAGCCGCTCATCCGCGGCATCATCACGTCGAGCAGAATCAGGTCCGGCTGGCTCTGCTCCACGCTCCGCAGCGCCTCGAGCCCGTCGCGCGCCGTGCGCACGCTGCATCCCACGCCGTCCTCGACGTAGGCCTGCAGCAGTTCGAGGTTCTGCTCGTTGTCGTCGACGACGAGCACCGTCGCGGCGCGCACCTCCTCCGCGTCGGGTTCGAGCGAGGCCGGCTGCCGAAGATCCTGCGTCATGACGGGCTCCTGAGGCGGCGAATCCGCGGATGCTACGGAAACCCCGGCCCGCGGTCGAGCCGAAGACCGACCAACCACCTGACGGACCGCCCGCGTCGCCTGACTACGATCGCGCGTGGAGCACCCGCCGCGACACCCCGGACCCGCCGCCGACACCGACCCGGCCGCGCTCTCCCGCGCCATCCTCGCCCGCGCTGAGTCCCTGGGTTTCGCGCTCGCGGGCGTCTGCGAGGCCCGCCCCTCAGACCACGAAGAGCACATCCGCGCCTGGCTCGCCGCCGGCAAGCACGGCGAGATGGATTACCTCGCCGACCAACTCGCCCAGCGTCTCGATCCCGGCTCGATGCTCCCCGGCGTGCAGTCCGTGATCGTCGTCGGCGATCTCTACGCCTCCCGCGGCGAGGGCGCGCAACGCGAATCCCTCCCGCCCGCGCACGGACGCGTCGCGCGCTACGCCCGCGGCAAGGACTACCACAAGGTGATCAAGAAGCGCCTCCACGCCCTCTGCGACGCGCTCCGCGACGAGCACGCGCCCCACGAATTCCGCGCCTGCGTCGACATCGAACCGACGCTCGAGCGCGAGCACGCCGCCCGCGCCGGCGTCGGCTGGGTCGGGCGCCACACGCTCATCATCCACCCGCACGCCGGCTCCTACTTCCTCCTCGGGCTCATCCTCACCACGCTCCCGCTCGTTCCGCCGCCCGAACAGCAGACCGTCTCCGATCACTGCGGCACGTGCACGCGCTGCATCGACGCCTGCCCGACCGACGCCATCGCGCCGCGCGGCCAGGCGCCGTCCGTCGACGCCCGACGCTGCGTCTCGTACCTCACGCTCGAGACCCGCGGCCAGATCCCTCACTCGTTCCACGCCGGCATAGGCGACATGCTCGCCGGGTGCGACATCTGCCAGGAGGTCTGCCCTCACAACTCGCTGAGGGAGGGCGCGCCGCCGAGCAATCCCGCCTACTCGTCGCGCCTGCCGGCGCTGCCGCTCCTCGACGTCCTGCACTGGTCGCCCGATGACCGCGCGGCCGCGCTCAAAGGAACGGCGTTGAAGCGCGCCACTCTCTCGATGTGGAAGCGCAACGCGGTGGTCGCCGCCGGGAACGCGGTTGGCGATCCGCAGACACCAGCGAGCATGCGCGACGCGCTGCTCGAGCGCATCCGGGAACTCGTGTCGGACGAAGATGACGCGGTGCGGGCGGCCGCAGTCGCGGCGCTCGAACTCGCCAA
>JBQLZI010000215.1:0-4783 GCA_052168195.1 Phycisphaerales bacterium | reverse complement strand
AGTTTCTTCGTCGAGTCGATCGCGATCGCCGCGACCTGTCGTGCGGCCAGCACGTCCCGGGCCAGCCCGCAGACATCGTCGCGGACCTTCCCGAACGCTTCCCACGCGAAGTCCAGCCGACGCTCGAACGCGCGCAGGTCGCGAATGGCCGCCGGATCGATCCCGCGCAGGCACAGCGCCTCGGCGATGAGCAGCATCAGGTGGTCGAAGAGTTGCTCCGCGCTGCCCAGCGGCGCGTAGAGCGTCGCGAGCCGGGAGAAGTCGGGGATGTCGCGGGCCCGGATCTTGAAATCGCGCCGGATCGCGAGCGCGAAGAGCCGGCGCAGACCGTAGCGGGTCGCCTCGCGCGCCGCCTCCGGCGATTCGAGCAGGCGCAGCGCCGCCGCCCCGTCCTTGTCGAGGATCGCGGGGTAGCCGGTCACCTTCGAGCCGCCGCGATCGACGATCACCGAGGGCGGGATCGCGTCGAAGTCCCATTTCGTCACGCCGTCGCGCGACCACGAGGCGTCCGCGATCGAATCGAGGCGTTCCCGCGCCTGGGCCCGCAGCCGGCGCTGGAGCGCGTGCAGGTCGCGGTCGGCGTCCAGCGGGCGCCCGTTCCCGTCGACCACGCGGTAGCGCATCCGCAGATGCTTCGGGACGGCAACGAGGTCGAACTGCCCCGGGTCGACGGGCGCGCCGCGCACCTCGCGCAGTGCCGCCGCCGCCTGCTCCGTCACCGAACCCTCCCGGTAGCGGAGCAGCCCGATGATCGCGGCCGCGGCGTCGGGCGTGGGGCCGATGCTCTTGCGCACACCTTTCGGGAGCGTGCGCAGCAGTTCCGCGAGCAGTTCCTCGACCATCCCGGGCACGAGCCAGTCGAACGGTTCGGCGCCGAGGTGGTGCAGCGTGTCGATCGGCACGACCGCTGTCACGCCGTCCGCGTCGTCGCCCGGCTCGAACAGGTACTCGAGCGCGAATCGCTCGTCCCCGATGGCGAGGTGATCCGGGTAGAGCGCGCCCAGCGCCTCAGCGCCGACGCGCGAGAGCAGGTCCGCGCGCGTCATGAAGAGCAGCCGCGGGTTCTCCCGCTCCGCCTGACGGCGCCAACTCTCGAACTTCTCGCCGCTGCACACGTGCGCGGGCACGCGCGTGTCGAAGAACGCGAACCGCGCCGACGTGTCGGCCAGCAGGTCGCGCCGGCGCAGGCGGGATTCCGAATCGCGGATGTCCTCGATCAGCCGCGCGTTGTGCCTGAAGAACTTCGCGTCGGTGGCGAACTCGCCCTCGACCAGGGCGTGGTGGATGAAGATCTCGCGGGCGTTTCGCGGGTCGATCGCGCCGAAGTCCACGCGCCGGCGCTCGACGAGCACGAGCCCGAAGAGGGAGACTTTCTCGAACGCGAAGACCTTGGCGCGTTCGGCGTCCCAGTACGGATCGCTGTGCTGCCGCACGAGCAGGTGCTCGCCCGCGCGCTCGATCCACTCGGGCTGCACCCGCGCCGCCGTCCGCGCGTAGAGCCGGGTGGTGCGCACGAGTTCGCCCGCGACGACCCACTTGGGGCGGTTCTGGTAGAGCCCCGAACCGGGATGGATCGCGAAACGGTTGCCGCCCGAGCCGACGTACTCGAACCCGTCGTCGCTCTTGCGGCCGACGTTCGTCAGCAGCCCCGTGAGCAGCGCGGTGTGCACGCTCGGCGCGTCGGCCGCTTTCTCGTTGATCCGCAGGCCCAGTTCGTGCGCCAGGTCTTTGATCTGCCGGTGCACGTCCTGCCATTCGCGCATCCGGAGGAACGACAGCATCGACTCGCGGCACGCCTTGCGCAACTGGTTCTTCGAGAGCGTCTCTGAAAGGTGACGCCAGTGCTTCCAGAGTTTCAGGATTGCGCCGAAGTCAGACTCCTGATCCGCGAACTTCGCGTGCGCGGCGTCCGCGTCCGCCTGCCTGTCGCGTGGGCGCTCGCGCGGGTCTTGGGCGCTCAGGAACGACGCGATGACCAGCGCCTCGTCGAGGCAGCCGTACTCGTCACCCGCGACGAGCATCCGGCCCACGCGCGGGTGCACGGGCAGGCGAGCGAGTTTTGCGCCGGTCGGCGTCAGCGCCCCGGCCTCGTCGAGCGCGTGCAGTTCGCGGAGCGTCGCCTCGCCCTCGCGAACGAAGCGGCCCTCGGGAGGGTCGACAAAGGGGAACGTCGACGGCTCGCCCAGCCGGAGCGACTTCATCGTGAGAATGACGCTCGCGAGGTCGGTGCGTCTGATCTCGGGATCGGTGAAGACGGGCCGCGCGAGGTAGTCTTCTCCGGAGTACAGCCGGATGCACACGCCCGGCGCGACACGCCCGCACCGGCCCGCGCGCTGGTTGGCTGACGCCTGTGAGACTTTCTCAATCGGGAGCCGCTGCACGCGGGTCCGCGGCGAGTACCGGCTGATTCGCGCGAAGCCCGGATCGACGACGTAGCGGATGCCGGGCACGGTCAACGACGTCTCGGCGACGTTTGTCGCGAGCACGATCCGACGATGGCCGTGCGTCTGGAAAACGCGCTGCTGCTCCTGCGCGCTGAGCCGGGCGTACAGGGGCAGGACTTCGGTCTGCGGGTGCCGGTTCACGTACCGATCGCGCAGCGTGTCGGCCGTCTCGCGGATCTCGCGCTCGCCGGACAGGAACACGAGAATGTCGCCCGGCCCTTCGTGCGCGAGTTCCTCCACCGCCCACAGGATCTCGTCCTGCAGGTCGAGTTCGCTGAACCCCTGCGCGTCGGCGTCCGCGACGTCGCCCGCGTCGGGCGCGCGGTAACGCGTCTCGACCGGGTACGTCCGTCCGGACACGTTGATGATCGGCGCCGGCTCGCCGCGCTCGTTTGCGAAGCGCGTGGCGAAGCGTTCCGGGTCGATCGTCGCGCTGGTGATGATCAGTTTGAGGTCGGGCCGGCGCGGCAGCAATTGGCGCAGGTACCCGAGCAGGAAGTCGATGTTGAGCGACCGCTCGTGCGCCTCGTCGATGATGATGCAGTCGTAGCGGTCGAGGTTGGGGTCGCCCTGCGTCTCGGCGAGCAGCACGCCGTCGGTCATCAGTTTGATGAGCGTGTCGTCGCGTGATTCGTCGGTGAAGCGGATTTTGTAGCCGACGACGGACCCCAGACGCGATCCGAGTTCCTCCGCGATGCGGGCCGCGACCGTGCGGGCGGCGAGGCGGCGCGGCTGCGTGTGCCCGATCATCCGCTCCACGCCCAGCCCGGCGTCGAGGCAGAGTTTCGGCAACTGCGTGGTTTTGCCCGATCCCGTCTCGCCGCAGAGCACCACCACCTGGTTCGTACGGATCGCCTCGACGATCTCGTCGCGGCGTTCGACGACGGGCAGTTCCGCCGGGTAGGCGATGCGTTGGGGGCGCGCCTCCGTGCGACGAGCCAGAACGCTTCTCGAGCGCGCCGCCGCCTGCTCGACTCGCTCAAGCGCATGGCCGCTGAGCGTCCCCGCCCGCAGCGCTTTGTGCAGCCCTGCGACACGCCGAGTCAGCGGGTCGCGGTCCCATCCGACGCACTCCCGAACGGCGCGGCGGAGATCGGCAACGCGGCGATCGGCGTCGTTCGGCGCCTGCTGGTTCGCGGCGTCCTCGACTCGGGGAAGCGGCGCAGCGTCATCGCGTCGCGGCCTGCGCGGGCGACGTTTGCGGCGGCGGGAACGCTCCCCGCCGGACGAGTTGGGTCGTGGCGTCTCGGACAGAACCCAAGGGTAGGTGGTCGGGAGGCTGGGTCAGCGCGCCTCGCCCACGCTCGGGCCGAAAACGATCGCGTTCAGCAGCAGCCGCGTCGCCGCGTGGTTGAACCCGCGGAACGTCGGGTCGTCCGCGAAGCAGACCACCGCGCCGCGCCCCATACGGTGGTGGGTGACGGCCGGGCTGCCGTCGAGGTCGGCGGCGTTCTCGTCGCTCACGAGCCCGCTGAGCACGGCGGGCGTGTCGAAGCGGGCGACCACATACCCGTTCTCACCCACCGGCAGCGTGTCGGCGCCGCGCTTGATCAGGCCGAACCACTCCGGGGCCCCGGCGGCCAAGGGATGGGTCCCATCCACGCCCGCGCGGAGCAGCACGCCGGAGACACGGTCCTCGATGCCCCGGTTGCGCCGCTCTTCCCATGTCATCTCATTGACGGGCGTTTCTTCATCAGCGTCGCCATCGCTCTTGCTTTCGATCCCGAGGAGTTCCGAACTCGCCCACTGCGCCGAGGAGCCGGAAGCGACGACGGCGCCGCCGGCGCGGACCCATGCCTTGAGGTCATCGAGTCGCGAGCCGCTGAACACCCGGCTCAGGCCGTACGCCTCGGGCAGCACGAGGACGGTGTAGTCGTCCCAGTCGACGCCCGAGAGCGAATCAACGTTCACGGCGGAGTACGGGATCGGGCTGGCCTTGTCGAGCAGGTGCCAGTGCTGGCCGTACGAATAACTGCTGACGGGCGAGTTGCGGAGGAGCAGCGCCTTGGGCGGCGTGAAGTACCGGTTCATCCTCGCGCCGAAGGCCTGTCCCGTGGACGGCGTGCCGGCGGCCGCCCGGTGTGCGTGCACACCCAGCGCGTTGATCTCGTTGGAGAACGCGCGGAGCAAGGCTTCCTCGTTGCGCGACGTGAAGAAGATCAGCGAGCCGGCGCCGAACTGCCGGCCGTCCATCGTGAACGGCTCGGCCGCGACGCGCCCGAACAGTTCGTGGACCGCGGCGCGCCCCGCGGCCAGCGGGAACGCGTGCTGCGCGGAATCGACGACCAGCGCCAGCGAGCCGTCGCCGGTGGTGACGCCCCGCGGCATCGACCACTGGT
>JBQLZI010000214.1:350-4799 GCA_052168195.1 Phycisphaerales bacterium | reverse complement strand
GGGGGTAGCAGTTCTCGAAGGTCACGCCGTCGGGCACGCCGCTGCCGCCGACGCCAAGGTAGGTCTCGTACGAGAGCGGGTGGAGGCCGAAGTTGCGGAACACGACGTTGTTCGCATGGAACGCCTGGAGCCCGGTGACCTCGGTGCGGATCATGAACCGCTGGTTGGCCAGCTGAACGTTGTCAAACACGACGTGGTCGAAGCGTGTGAGCATCTGCGACCACGGCGCCCCGCCCCAGTTGACCATCGCGCCTTCGTTCGCGTTCCACTGGAAGACCGGCTCGATGTCGATGTGGATGTCGACGTAGGCCGAGTTGGTCAGCATGCGCTCCGAGATATCCGGGGTGCCCTCGAACGTGGGCTCGAGGAAGAACGACTGAACCTGCCGCAGACCGGTCGCGTTGAGTTCCGCAACGATCAGGTTGTCACGGGCGCCGAAGATCTGGATGAGGTCCGTGTGGTGCGCCAGCACGGTGCCGTCGACGTTTTCGACGTCGCAGCCCACGACCATGCCGGTGTTCTGGAACACGTCGCCGGAGATCTGCCGCGCTGTGCTGTTGCGCGCGAGCGTAGCGCCCGAATACGCGTAGAGTTTGTTGACGGCGAGCGAATCGGTGACGAACCACGGGTTGCGCACCGAGACCGGGCGGTTTTCCACGGTCCATCCCTGCGAGTCGGTCATGATGCAGTGGTCCAGCCAGGCCATCTGCTCGCCGGTGTTGTAGATCTGACTGACCTTGGCGAAGTCGATCATGAGATCCTTGAAGCGGACCCTGCGGAGGTTGGCGCGGAGGATCGTGCGTGTCTCCCCGGTGATGCCCACGAGTTCGTGCGGGAGGCCGTCGTCGGGGCGGATCGTGATCCAGTGTTCGTTGTCGCGTCGGAGGTGCCCGTAGCCGTTCTGCGGCATCTCGTAGCCGCCGGCGTTGAGCAGCACCACCTCGCCGCCGTCGGGCACGACGCGGATGGCGTGTCCGATGGTCAGGAAAGGGGCGTTGCGCGTGCCCGGGTTCGCGTCGCTGCCGCCGTAGCCGACGAACACCTGCGCGGGCGACCTTCTGCGGACGACGATGTCGAGTCCGTGCTCGCCCTTCCCTGCGGTTGCGGCGGTGCACTCGCCTGTCAGGATGCGCGGGCGCCCCTCGTTGGGGAGCACGATCGCCGAGAGTGTGTACTCACCTTCGGCGAGCGCGTCGGTGTTGATCGTGATCCAGTACTCCTTGTTGCCGGTGTCCGGGTTGACCGACCGCGTGGTCGCGGTCCCGATGGGGGAGCCGTTGCGGAAGAACCGCACTTCGGCGATGCCGTCCATGTGGTGGGCCACCACGCCGACGCGGAAGAGTCCGGAGACGAACTGCCCCGGGACAGCGTTCCAGCGCGCGATCGCCTGGGCGGTCGCGCCCGGGCCGTTCGGGTCTCCGAGGTGCTCGGGCGCGACCAGCGAACCCCATTCGCTGAGCACCGCGGCGATGGCGGGAAAGTTCGAACTCTGGACCGCGGCGCTCAGATCGTAAAATCCGATCACGCCGTTTTGGTCGGCGTCGTGGGCCGGCCAGGAGGCAGAGGCGAACTGCGAAAGCACGAATGTCGCGGCCATGGCGACGAGGCTTCGTAAACGCATCGTTTTCAACCTGTTGAATGTCGCGTCCCGCGGGTAAGCAGGGCGCCGTTCCTTGATCACGAACCCGCGACACCACTCGCGGGCTGGTCTTCGACGCGCGTTCTATCGAGCGAACGCCGCGCCGAGCGTGAGTGATTGACGCCCCGATTCGCGGGAGAATCTTCACGGTTCGTCAGTGATTTCGAGGACTTTTGCGCACTCGCTGCGCGACGGCGACACAACCCCGTGTCGGGTCCGGCGATGCGCCGCTGCAAAATCCTTCACCCCGCGACCGGCTGGAAAGCACGGGTTCCCGCCGATACCGTTATGTTCTTCCGTTTATCCGGATGAATGGATGAATCAGACGCCTTGGGAGCAGCCATGCCGACAAGCCCGCTCGAAGCCGCCCTTGCCAAACGCGTCCTGGTGCTCGACGGCGCCATGGGCACCTCGATCCACAACTGCGATTGCGACCTCGAGCGCGACTACCTCGGCAAGGAGAACTGCACCGAGATCCTCGTCGACACCCGCCCGGAGGTCATCCAGGGCATCCACGAGTCGTTCCTGAAGGTCGGCGCCGACGCCGTCGAGACCGACACCTTCGGAGCCAACAAGCTGGTCTTCGCCGAGTTCGACCTCGTCGACGAGACCTACCGGCTCAACAAAAAGGCCGCGGAAATCGCCCGGGCCGCCTGCGACGCGCACGCCACCAAGGACAAGCCCCGGTTCGTATTCGGGAGCATGGGCCCGGGCACGAAACTGGTCTCGCTCGGCAACACCACGTGGGACGACATGCTCGAGTCCTACGCCGAGCAGGTCAGGGGGCTGATCGACGGCGGCGCGGACGCGCTGCTGATCGAAACCTGCCAGGACCTTTTGCAGGTCAAATGCGCGGTCAATGCGTGCCTCAAAGCACTCGAAGAGAAGGGCAAGACGCCCGAGCAGATCCCCATCATGGTGTCGGTCACGATCGAAACGACCGGCACGATGCTGCTGGGCACGGAGATCTCCGCCGCCGCGGAGGCGCTGCGCAACTTCCCGATCTTCTCGCTGGGGCTGAACTGCGCCACCGGCCCGGTGGAGATGGCCGAACACATCAAGTGGTTGAGCAAGCACTGGGGCCGCCACATCAGCGTGGTGCCCAACGCGGGCCTGCCCGTGCTCGTGGACGGCCAGACGGAGTACCCGCTCAAGCCCAAGCCGTTTGCCGACGCGATCCGCCGTTTCATCGAGGAAGACGGCGTGTCGATCGTCGGCGGGTGCTGCGGCACGACGCCCGAGCACATCGCCGAACTCGCGAAGGTCGTGAACGATCGCGCGCCGACGGAGCGCGGGACCGCCGCCTGGCCGCGGGGGTCCACGTCGCTCTACTCCGCCGCGGAGTTCCGACAGGACAACTCGTACCTGATCGTGGGCGAGCGGACGAACACCAACGGCAGCCGTAAGTTCAAGCGGCTCGTCGACGAGCAGGACTTCGACGGCATGGTGTCGATGGCGCGCGAGCAGATCAAGGACGGCTCGCACGTCCTGGATCTGTGCGTCGACTTCGTTGGCCGCGACGGCGTGAAGGACATGCGCGAGGTCGTGCAACGGTTCGTGCGTCAGGTCAGCGCGCCCCTGATGCTCGACTCGACGCAGGTCGACGTGCTCGAAGAGGGTCTCAAGCACGCCGGCGGCAAGTGCATCATCAACTCGATGAACCTCGAGGACGGCGAGGAAAAACTCGGCGAGATGTGCCGTTTGGCGAAGACCTACGGCGCCGCGGTCGTCGCGGGAACGATCGACGACGACCCGAAGGAGGCGATGGGCAAGACCGCCGAGCGCAAGGTGGCCATCGCGAAGCGCATCCACGACCTCGCGGTCAGCAAGCACGGCCTGCACCCGGGCGACATCCTCTTTGATCCGCTCGTGCTCCCGGTCACCACGGGCGTCGAGGCGGACCGGCGGCTCGCGCTGGAGACGATCGAGGGCACGCGCCGGATCATGCAGGAACTGCCCGAGTGCCACACGGTGGTCGGGCTGTCCAACGTGTCGTTCGGGCTCAAGCCCGCGGCGCGCGTGGTGCTCAACAGCGTGTTCCTGCACGAACTGCGCGAGGCGGGGCTGACGGCGGCGATCGTGCACGCCTCGAAGATCCTCCCCAGGACGAAGATCACCGACGAGCGCTGGGACGCCGCGCTGGATCTGCTCTACGACCGCCGCGAGAACGGCGATCCGCTGATGAAGTACGTGGAACTCTTCCCCGAGGGCGAGGAGGACACGACCAAGCGCGAGAAACTCGAGGATCTGCCCATCGAAGACCGGCTGCGCCGGCACATCATCGACGGGGAGATGGGCCAACTCACCGAATCGCTCGACGAGGCGATGACCAAGTACGAGCCGCTGGAGATCGTCAACGATCACCTGCTCGCGGGCATGAAGACCGTCGGCGAGTTGTTCGGCGCCGGCGAGATGCAACTTCCCTTCGTGCTCCAGAGCGCGGAGGTGATGAAAGCGGCGGTCGCGCACCTCGAGCCCCACATGCCCAAGGTCGAGGGCGGGCAGAAGAAGTCGAAGATCATCCTCGCGACCGTGCAGGGCGACGTGCACGACATCGGCAAGAACCTCGTCGACATCATTTTGAGCAACAACGGATACGACGTTGTGAACCTCGGGATCAAACAGCCGATCGCCGCGATCATGCAGGCGTTCAAGGAGCATCAGGCGGACGCGATCGGCATGAGCGGGCTGCTCGTGAAGAGCGTCGGCGTGATGCAGCAGAACCTCGAGGAGATGTCGCGGCAGGGCGTGAGCGTGCCCGTGCTGCTGGGCGGCGCGGCGGCGACCCTCGGCCTGGCGCTGGCGGCCCT
>JBQLZI010000214.1:0-340 GCA_052168195.1 Phycisphaerales bacterium | reverse complement strand
TGGGCGGCGCGGCGCTCACCCGGCACTATTGCGAGACGACGCTCCGCGAGACGTACGAGAGCGGCAAGGTCTATTTCGGGCGCGACGCGTTCGAGGGTCTGCGCATCATGGACTGCGTCGCGGGCGGGCGGCTCGAATCGCTCGACGAAGAGATCGAGGAGCGCCTGGGCAAGCGCGCGAAGGCCGACGAGGTCGTCGAGCGTTCGCGTGCGGCGCGCGAGGGGGAGCGGCTCAAGAAGGAACGCGAGGCGGCGGGGGCCGCCGCGGCCGAGGGCGAGGGCGGCGTGGGGATGGCCGCGCCCCCGCAGCCGCCGGAGGGCCGCAGCGACGTGGGCGACGA
>JBQLZI010000213.1:0-4802 GCA_052168195.1 Phycisphaerales bacterium | reverse complement strand
TGTACTTGCGGTACTCGTCGAAGGTCGTCGCGCCGATGCACTGGATCTCGCCGCGGGCCAGCGCGGGCTTGAGCACGTTGCTGGCGTCGATGGCGCCCTCGGCGCCGCCCGCGCCCACGAGCGTGTGCAGTTCGTCGATGAAGAGGATGATGTTCTTGGCGCGGCGGACCTCGTTCATGACCGCCTTGATGCGCTCCTCGAACTGGCCGCGGTACTTCGTGCCCGCGACCATCATCGCCAGGTCGAGCACCACGAGGCGCTTCTCGGCGAGGATGTCGGGCACCTCGTTGCTCACGATGAGTTGCGCGAGGCCTTCCACGATCGCGGACTTGCCGACGCCGGCCTCGCCAAGGAGCACCGGGTTGTTCTTGGTGCGGCGGCACAGGATCTGCACGACGCGCTCGATCTCGTTGGCGCGCCCGATGACCGGGTCGAGTTGGCCTTCCTTCGCCAGTTCGGTGAGGTCGCGGCCGAAGGAATCGAGCGCGGGCGTCTTAGAGCGGCCGCGCCGGCCCTCGGGCGATCCGCCGCCGACGGCCTCGCCGGGCTCGCCGCCCGGACCGCCGGACTTGGCGGTGTCCGCGTCGTCGGCGTCCATGCCCGCGCCGAGGAGGTTGAGAACCTCTTCGCGGACCTCTTCGAGTTTGAGCCCGAGGTTCATGAGCACCTGGGCGGCGACGCCGTCGTGCTCGCGGAGCAGGCCGAGCAGGAGGTGCTCGGTGCCGACGTAGTTGTGGTTGAGGTTGCGGGCCTCTTCGATGGCGTACTCGATAACCTTCTTGGCCCGGGGGGTCTGGGGCAGTTTGCCCATGGTGACCATCTCGGGGCCGGGCTTGACGAGTTTCTCGACCTCGAGACGGACCTTGCGCAGGTCGACGTCGAGGTTCTTGAGGACGTTGGCGCCGACGCCGGAGCCCTCCTTGACCAGGCCGAGGAGGATGTGCTCGGTGCCGATGTACTCGTGGTTGAACCGCTGCGCCTCCTGGTTGGCCAGGGCCATGACCTTGCGGGCGCGATCGGTGAAGCGTTCGAACATCTCTGCTCTCCCTATGCGGGGGCGATCCGGCGACCGGTGTGCTGTCCGGCCGTCGGGATGAGTCGGGGCGTCCGAGAAGACGTTCCCGAGGACTGTAGGGTTCGCAGGAAGGGGCGTCGGGGACGCTCCCATCTCCGCGAAACTCCGCAAGCACACCTTTCCACGGAGCGAGTTCGGCGCCGGGACAAACCGGCATGGATCGTCCGCTCAATCGGCGATTCTGGCCCGTGGAGTGAGCCGGGCCTTCGTTTGGCGGCGGATCCTCGGCAGGGCGCTGCCAAATCGGCGGTCGGCGGGCCGAAAGTCCGGTATTCATCGCTATCCGGCGATGAGGACGCGCATCGCGGGCGGGAATAGTCGGTTAGAAGCCGTGAAGAGGGGATAGGGGGCCGGAATCCGAACAAAGACTTATCGGTATATGCCAGAAGTTTTTCCATCCGTGCCCGAAATGGGTGTTGCGGCATCTGCGCCGTGAAGTAGCATGTCCGGGTGCCCCGTTCCCCCTCGGGGCGTCGGTCTGTGTACCTGGAACTGAGGATCTGAATCATGAAAAATCGTTTCTTTGCCGGCGTGAGCGCGGCGACGATCGCGGCGTTCGGCTGCGGTTTCGCGTCCGCCGAAGACTCCAACGTCACCATCCCCACGCCCTCGATCCTCCAGGATCTGGCTGAAACTCTCGAGCATGATCCGAGCGACGTGTCCACGCGTCTGCGCCTCGCGTCCATGCTCCAGAATCTCGGCCAGCACGCCGAGGCCCAGGCGATGCTCGACGAGGCCATGCGCCTCAGCGAGGACGTCAAGGACGCCCTCGCGCCCGGCGCCCAGATCGCCGCGGGCGACTGCGTCGGCTGCGAACTCGGCAACTCCGGCGCCGACGTCATCGTGGGCGACATCAACGGCGTCGCCCACTGGGGCGCCACCACGTTCAACGGCATCGCGTACCGCGCGTACTCCGTCGGCACGACGTCCTGCAACGTCGGCACCCAGAACCTCAACTGGTTCCAGAGCAGCAACAACCACCCCGTCATCGCGCAGAACATGTACAAGTACGACGGGCGCACCTTCGAGCAGATCGGCGTCGGCCACCTGAAGCACGGCTTCTGCGCCCTGCAGGAAGGCCTCTGCCAGTCTCCCGGCAACCCCTGCCAGCCCACCGGCGGCGGCTGCATGCAGACCCTCGGCATCTTCTGCTCTGACCCCTACACCGCCGGCCTCAACGGCAACCAGTCGATCCTCGGCCCGCGCTGGCAGGTCAACGCCTACACCGGCCAGTATCCCTACCCCTTCCAGGGCGGCGCCATTCAGAACGGCACGCTCGGTCGCCGCATCGCCGTCCGTCAGGCCGACCTCACCGGCGACACCTCGGTTCGCTACTTCGCTGAGGGTCAGTACGTGACCCGTGACGACGCCTCCGCCGGCAACGGCAACAACAACGCGTCGTACCGCGAGACCCGCTACTTCGCCTCCAACGGCAACTTCGCGTTCATCGGCAGCACCCAGCGCACCCAGCCCGCCATCCAGGCGTGGGCCAACATCGACCCCGATGTCCTCCTCGACATCGTCGAGCCCGCCAACGACGGCCGCTTCTACGTCGCGTCCCGCGCGTACGACAACGGCGACGGCACCTGGGACTACGAGTACGCCGTGTTCAACCTGAACAACGACGCCTCCGGCGCCTCCTTCTCCGTGCCCACCGGCACCGCGCAGGTCTCCGGCATGGGCTTCAAGGGCGTCGAGTACCACTCCGGCGACGGCGTGGGCGGCGTCACGCAGGACCTCACCGACTGGACCGCCACCGATCGCGGCGCCGAGATGGTCTGGGAAGTCGTCGACGTCGGCGCCAACTCCAACGCCCTGCGCTGGAGCACCATGTACAACTACTCCTTCACCGCCAACGCCGGCCCCGAGGAAGTCGACGCCACCATCGGCTTCTTCAAGACCTCCGGTTCCATCACCGCTCGCGTCCTCGCCCCCGCCGGCTGCGCGATCACGGCTGACACCAACGGCGACAACATCGTGAACTTCGCCGATCTCAACACGGTCATCGGCACGTTCGGCGACTCCGGCCCTGGCCTGCCGGGCGACGTGAACGGCGACGAACTCGTCAACTTCACCGACCTCAATGCCGTCCTCGGCGAGTTCGGCCTCGACTGCAACTGATCCTCACAGGTTCCAATACACGGCCCCGTCGGTTCGGACACGAGCCGTCGGGGCATTCCCGTTTTGCTGTCCACCGTGTGTTCACTTTCCGGAAGTGGCTCTGAGAAAGGGAGTTAGTTTAATGCGATCCTTCTTCCTCGCCGCCGGTCTGGCGGTCGCGGCTTCGACGAGCGCGCTCGCCGAAGTCCCCGCCTCGGCCCTCGAAGACGTCAAGGCCGCCCTCGCTGAGTCTGACGCCGATACCTCCACCCTCACCCGTCTGGTCATGATGCTCCGCGACATGGGCGATCATGCGCAGGCCGACGCCCTCCTCGCCGACCTCGCGAAGTCCGGCATCGAACTCGACCTCGTCCACGACTTCTCGGGCGGCAACGTCATCCCCGGCTACGAGGATGAAATGGGTCGCGGCACGATCGGCCCCGACGTCATCGTCGGCGACCTCAACGGCATCGGCTACTACGGCCAGGCCGATGGCGTCGCCGCGTACGCGATCGGCACCACCTCCTGCAACATTGGCGACACGCTCCTCCTGTGGGTCTCCAACACCAACCAGCACCCCGTGATCGGGCAGAACCTCTACCGCCTCAAGGACGGCGTCTTCCAGCAGGTCGGCATGTCCCACCTGAAGCACGGCTTCCTCGCCCTCACGGGCAGCCTCTGCTCGCCCTGCCAGGGTCCGGGCGGTTCGCAACTCAGCCCCGGTTGCTCCGACCCGTACTCGACCGGTCTCAACGCAGGTCAGTCGCGGCTCGGCCCCAAGTGGCAGGTCAACGCCTACAACGGCTTCTACCCCTACCCCTTCAACAGCGTCGGGTTCCCCAACCCCGCCACCGGTCGTCGCCTGCAGGTCGATGTGGACAACGTCAACCCCGCCATGAACTCCGGCGCCGTGTACTGGGGCGAAGGCCACTACGTGACCCCCGACGACGCGACCGCGGGCAACGGCCTGAACAATGCGTCGTACCGCCGTGTGCAGTTCAGCACCTCGCTCAACCCCTCGTGGATCGGCTCGACCATCCGCGAGAAGCCCGCGATCGTGGGCTGGCAGGACTACGACGCCGAGGTCAACCTCGTGAACGCTGATGTCCCCGGCGAGGGCCGCTTCATCGTCGCGTCGCGCGTGTACGACAACGGCGACGGCACCTACCTCTACTCGTACGCGGTCCACAACCTCAACAGCGACCGCTCGGGCCAGGCGTTCAGCATCGACACCGCCGCCGATGTCACCGACGTCGGGTTCCACAGCCCCTTCTATCACTCGGGCGACGGCATCAACGGCAACACCTACCCCAACACCGACTGGGCCGCGATCGATCGCGGTTCGTCCATCGCGTGGGAGTCGGAGACCTTCGCGGAGAACAACAACGCGAACGCCCTCCGCTGGGGAACCACCTACTCGTACTGGTTCACCTCCACCGAAGCGCCGGAGATGACCGACGCGACCATCACGCTCTTCAAGCCCGGCACGCCCACCGAGGTCACCGTGCAGGTCGTTGCCCCCGCCGGCTGCGCGATCACGGCTGACACCAACGGCGACAACATCGTCAACTTCGCCGACCTGAACACGGTCCTCGGCTCGTTCGGCGACTCCGGCGCCGGCCTGCCG
>JBQLZI010000212.1:0-4804 GCA_052168195.1 Phycisphaerales bacterium | reverse complement strand
GGACAGCGCGGTGGCGCTGGCGGTGGCCGTGCGCGAGCAGCGGCTCGCCGCCCACGCCGTAAGCGTCGACTACGGGCAGCGTCATCGGCGCGAACTGCAGGCCGCCGACGCCGTCGCGAAGCACCTCGGGGCCACCTCCCACACGACCATCGGGCTGGACCTCCGCGCGGTCGGTGGCTCGGCACTGACGGGCGACATCGACGTCCCCAAGGACCGTGAACCCTCGGCGGGGATCCCCGCGACGTACGTCCCGGCCCGGAACATGGTCTTCCTCTCGCTCGCGGTGGGGCTGGCGGAAACCGTGAACGCCGACCGGGTGTTCATCGGGGTCAACGAGGTTGATTACAGCGGCTATCCGGACTGCCGACCGGAGTTCATCGGGGCGTTCCAGCGCGCCGCCGCGCTGGGAACGCGTGCGGGCGACGAGGGCCGCCCCGTGCGCATCGAGACGCCCCTCGCGGGCTACTCGAAGGCGGCGATCATCCGCCGCGGCGCCGACCTGGGCGTGGACTTCTCGATCACCCACTCCTGCTACGACCCGGACGACGAGGGCCGCGCGTGCGGACGCTGCGATTCCTGCGCCCTGCGCCGCAAGGGCTTTGAAGAAGCCGGCGTGCCCGACCCCACGACCTACGCGCCCGACGCGAAACGGCGCATCAGGGCCCGCGCCCGCGGCGAGCGCATCTGGGACGGGGCCGACGCGTGACCGACCGGCCGCTCCCCGTTTCGACCGATCGCGCCGCACCCATCGCCGAGACGTTCGTGAGCGTGCAGGGCGAGGGCAAACTCGTCGGCGTGCCGTCGTGGTTCGTCCGTTTCTCGGGGTGCAATCTCCGCTGCGCGTGGTGCGACACGCCCTACGCCAGTTGGGCGCCCGAGACGACGAAGCGTGCGCTCGACGACCTCCTCGCCGAGGCCCGCGCCAGCGGCGTCCGCCACGCGGTCGTCACCGGCGGCGAGCCGCTGCTGTTCCCGCAGTGCGCCGAGTTGTGCGCGCGGCTCCGCGACGAAGCGTCGATGCACGTGACCATCGAGACGGCGGGCACGGTCGACCCCGAGGCGCCGATGGACCTGCTGAGCGCCAGCCCGAAACTCGCGAACTCGGCGCCCGATCCCGAGCGTTTCCCGCGTGAGCACGCGATGCACGAGGCGCGCCGCGAGAACCTGCCCGTCCTCCAGGCGCTCATCGACCGCCAGCGTGTGCACGGGCGCGACCTGCAACTCAAGTTCGTCGTCTGCGCCCCGGGCGACCTCGTGGAGATAGAAGCGCTCCTCGGCCGCCTCACGGGCTGGAGCCAGCCCGACGTGCTCCTGATGCCCGAGGGCCGTTCGTCGGCGGAGATCGAGGACCGGCGGGGCTGGGTGGCCGCCGAATGCGTCGCTCGGGGGTGGCGCTATTGTCCACGGCTGCACATCGACCTCTTCGGCAACCGCCGGGGGACCTGAGCAGCCCGCCCATCCCCACGGCCCCAGGCCCCGGAGCGTCCGACCGTTGCGGTATCGCGTCTGCAAGTCGTTCACCGTCGAGAGCGGGCACCTGCTCTCGAAGCACCCCGGCGCGTGCCGCTACCCCCACGGGCACACGCGGCGTGTCGACGTCGTGCTCTCGAGCGAGACGCTCGATGACCGCGACATGGTGTGCGACTTCAAGGCGATCAAACTGGCGGTCGAGGCGTTCATCGACCGCTTCGACCACGCCATGGCCGTGAACAGCGACGACCCGCGCCTCTCCGAACTCCGCGCCGCCTCCGGCGATCGGCTCATCGTCTTCGAGGGCGAGGACCCCACCACCGAGGTGCTGGCCCGCGTGATTTTCGAGCGCCTCGCCGCGGCCGTGCGCGACACATCGACCCCGCTCCGCGACCCCAAGGACGGCGCGGAGTACCGCTTCCCGGCCGGACTGCGCCTCGAGCGCGTGCGCGTGACCGAGACGCCCACGAGTTGGGGCGAGTACGGCGTCGACTGATCGGCGCAAGAAAAACGCCCCGAACCACAGGGGGCTCGGGGCGTCGTCTGGTTCGCGAGAGCGCTGCCGCTTCGCGATCGGGGGAAACTCGGGAAACCGACCTTACTGCGACTGACCGAACGCGCCGAGCACGATGTTCAGGTCGGTGAAGTTGACGGTGCCGCTGGCGTCGACGTCGCCGATGAGGCCCGACCCGCTCTGGCCGAACTGCGAGAGCACGAGGTTGAGGTCGGCGAAGTCGACCGCGCCGCTGCCGTTGAGGTCCGCCTGAAGGCGGGTGGTGAACGACGCGACGATCGGGCTCATGTCGGTCTCGCCGCCGAATCCGATGGCGCGGACGGACCAGTAGTAGGTGGTGTCGTACTGGAGCGTGCCGGGAACGACGGCCCACGCGTTGATCGTGGTCGTGTCCTCGACGATGGGGCTGGACATGTCGGAGTCGTCGTCGATGGCGAACTCGTACGACGACGCGAACTGGGCGTCCTCCCACTGGATGGCGTAGCCCGAGAGCGCGAGGCCGACCTGGCCGTTGCCGGGCTCGACGACGCCGAAGTCAGCCGGCGGCGGGTTGCCGACGACGCTCTGGCGGAAGTTCGAGACCACGAAGCGGGTCTCGTTCATCGAGCGGGTGTTGTCCGCGGCGGTGCCGTTGGGGCAGCCGTCCTGCTCGCTGATCCCGAGCACGAACCCGTTGAAGGTGCGCTCCGGGGTCGAGAAGTAGCTGATGCGCGAGCCCGGCGCGTACGACATGATCGTGCGGTACACGTTGTTGGGCGTGCGGTAGCCGAACGAGAAGCAGCGGTAGCCAGAGCCGGCGTTGTCGTGGTCGTGGGCGCAGCCCATGTTGTGGCCGAGTTCGTGGGCGAAGGTCGACCAGCCGCAGGTGTAACCAGTCACGCCGAAGCCGACGGCGGAGTTGCCGCCGGGGAACAGCAGGTAGGCGATGCCGCAGGTGCCGCCGGTGGACTGGCGAGTCACGAGGTGCACGAGGTCGGCGCCGTACTGGTTGCGCAGCGTGTGCACGTTGTCCATGTTGCCGTCGCCGTTGCTGCGCAGGCGGCTGAGGTCCGTGCCCATGTTCGTCGACGACTCGGTGTAGTCCGTCAGTTCGCTGTGCACGATGCGGATGCGCTGCTCAACGCCAGAGTTCACGTACGCGGCGTTGGTGTTGTTCTCCCACGACTGGAGCGCGGCGGTCATCGAGTTGGGGTTGCCGCCGACCGCGTTGAGCGCGCCCTGCGTGTAGAGGATGAGCACGTCGACCGTGGTGGGCTCGCTGCCGCGCGGGTCGAACGTGCCCGGCTCGGGCATGGGCATCGGCTCGCCGGCGAAGTGCCAGTCGGGCAGCGCGGGCTGGCCCGGCTCGGGGCCGACGGCGGCGTCGTCCCACCAGAGGTTGTGCTCGGCGTTGTTGCCGCAGGGATCCATCGCCTCGACGTCGATCTGGACCACGTCGTAGCCGGCGCCGTTCGCCGCCTGCTGGACGATGAACTTGCCGAACGCGGGGCTGTCGATGATGCCGTAGAGGGTGTCTTCGACACGCGCGAAGGTCGCGACGGCGTGCTCGTCCTCGGCAAGGCCGCCGACCCAGTTGAAGTTCGCATGAGCCGTCGCGAAGACGTCGCGGCGGACCGCGGTCAGCGTGAGGTCGTCAAAGAGGTTCAGCGCGATCTTCTCGTTCTCGACCGGGCTGGTGAGCAGCGACGTGTCGCTGAAGTTCACCGTGCGGTGACGGATCGCACGCATCCCCTCGGGGAGTTCGTGCTGGACGCCGGCGGCGCCGAAGAGCAACGGCTCAGCGCCGTCCGCGCCGATGCCGTCCACACCGCCCGCGAAGGCGGCGAACGAAATGCCAGCGCTGCACGCGACGCCGGCCGCGAAGCGCAACGAAGAAATCGACTTCCGCATCATCACATTCTCCCGACAGAATCAACCAGACAAAGACAGAGAGGGTCGGCCAACGCGCGAGCGATCACCGAACGCACGAACAGTCCCCCCACTCTTGTACGCCTTTACGACTACCGCAGATTTCACCAGACCGCAACAAAAATCCCCGTGGAATCACCCGGAAAGGGGGTTTTTCTCCGTTTTTTCGGACTTTACGTCCACTTTTGGCACGCCGAAGGTCCGGAGTCGGCGCACGAAAACGCCCGCATCGGCTCAACCCGAGGCGGGCATGTGAAGGAACGTCCGTCGGACCCACTGCTCTACGCAGGGCGAGCTCCGACGGTTTCAACCTGTTGCGGGAACCGGGATTACCGACGACGACGCGACCGCTCCCGGCCCACGACCCGGACCACCGCCCGGGCGGCCCGCTTCGAGGCAGCGTCGATCGCCGCGTAGAGGTCCGGGCTCCGCTGCTCAACGACCACATCGTGCCCGGAGGCGCCGGCCAGGGCCACCCGGACGCGGCAGGCCTTGTCCACGCCGCCGCGCGGGCCGTTCTCGTCGTCGAGCGTCACGGAAACGCCGCGGACCCGGTGCCGCAGCCGCCCCAGCGAGCCGCCGACCTTGCGGCGGACGTGCTCCACGAGCGAGGGCGTGGGCTTGATGTGCGAACCCTGAACGGTCAGACGCATGGCGTGCCTCCTTGCGAAAGCGGACCGGGAAAGTCGGAAGCGGCGCTCCCGACGCACACCACTGCTACGCCCCGCGAAGCGCCGGGTTCGTGAAACCCACCCGCCCCGCAACGACAACCGGCTCCACGGGCAGCGCCGGGGAGCCGGTCGTCGGACTCGGCGACGGGACATCGACCGAGGAGGAGGAGGATCCGTTTACGCGCAGACGTCGCCGAACGCGCTCAGCACCGCGTTGAGGTCGGTGAAGTTCACCACCCCG
>JBQLZI010000211.1:0-4828 GCA_052168195.1 Phycisphaerales bacterium | reverse complement strand
CCGTGCTGTACCGCGTCGTCGCGATGAGCACCCGGATCGGCTCATCGCCGGCGTTCGCCGCGGACCGCGCGGCCCAGAAGGCCGCGTCGCGATCATGGACCCTGGTCCGTATCGCGCCGTGCAACCGCTGGTGCTCGCGCACCTGTGATTCCGCCGCATCTCTGAGCGCATCCGACGCCATGCCGACGCACAGTGCATTGGGCTCCGCCGCGACCTCGCGCGGCAGGTGCTCCTCGTCGTGCGCTCGCAGCGACTCCCGCAGGCGTTCCTCCGCGCCTTCTCCGAGGAACGCACGCACGCGCGGGGGCGCCGCCGTCTCGGGCAGCGGAGCGAGCGACAACGCGTCGAGCGCCCGGCGCGCGTCCGGTTCAACGAGCCACACACGCGGCGAGTACCCCGTCGAACCCGGCGGCGTGGACGCGAGCGCCCGCTGGAGCAGCCAGGGCGACGAGAATCCCGCGAGGAGGATCGGCGGCTCGCCGGTCGGGTCGTCTTTCGAGGCCCGGGGGGCACGGGGGTTCCAGTTCACCGCCCGCGGCGCGAGCGAACACGCGAAGGGTCGCTCGTTCGACGCGCGGATCGCGACGCCCGATCCGGTGAGGAAGCAGTCGCCGTCCGCGACGCCCCGCGCCCAGCCGTCGAAGGATGTTCGCAGCGATTCGCTGATGGCCGCCAGCCGGTCAAGGTTCGCGCGCGCGGTCGAGACGCGCCGCGCCGGGTCGACCCGGTCGGACCTGAGCGAGCGGGCCGCCTCGCGCAGCGCGACGACCTGCGGGTCGTCAGAGAACGACGCGTCGAGCGCGTCGAGCGCGTCCAGCGCGATCGTTCGGAATCCCAGCCGCACGGCGTGCGCGCTGACCACGGCCATGAGTTCCGGGTCGCGGTCGCCGCGGTCGAGCAGGGGCAGCCCCTGCTCGAGCACCGCCCACGACGCGGCGGGCTGCGCGGCGAGCGTCAGCACGGATGCGCGGGTCGGGTTGGGCGGCGGGGAGAGCGAGGCCATGGCGGGTCCGGGAGCAGTTATCGGCGCCTTCCGGGCTCGGCTCGCAAAGGGATGGCAGGAAAGCGGCGTCCGGGCCCGGAAACGATGATCCGGGCGTCTCAGGAAGCCGAATCGCCTATAGTCGGTTTCGGTCCTGAAGGGTCGCCCGAGGGCGCCCGGGGCCGCCCCCTGATCGACGCGAGATCGGCCCGCGATGGGCCGTGGAGAGGCCATGACGACCGTGACCGCCGACCGCGCGCAGCGCCGAGCCCGACCGACCGACGCGCTCCCCGACGAAACCGTCCTCGGGTGGCTCCGCGACATGCAACTCATCCGCGAATTCGAGAACCGCACCGCGCAGGCGTACCAGCAGGCGAAGATCGGCGGCTTCTGCCACGTCTACACCGGTCAGGAAGGCCTCGTCGTCGGCACGTTCGCCGCCGTGAACAGGGACGACCCCATCGTCACCGCGTACCGCGACCACGGCCACGCCCTCGCCCGCGGCATGAGCCCCGAGGCGTGCATGGCCGAGATGTTCGGCAAGATCAGCGGCTGCGCGAAGGGCAAGGGCGGGTCGATGCACATGTTCGACCGGCCCAACGAGTTGTACGGCGGACACGGCATCGTCGGCGCCCAGACCGCGCTCGGCGCGGGCCTCGCCTTCAGCGTGAAGTACGAGCGCGAGGTCCTCAAGCGCGACGTCTACGGCAACGAGAATCCCCCGAAGCGCGTCGCGCTGTGTTATCTGGGCGACGGCGCGCTCAACCAGGGCTGCCTCCACGAGTCGATGAACCTCGCGGGGCTCTTCGCGCTGCCGGTCATCTACATCGTCGAGAACAACGGCTACTCGATGGGCACGTCGATCGCGCGCGGCACCACGATGGCCGAAGACCTGACCGCGAAGGGCAAGGCCTACGGCATGCTCTCGCGGAAGATCGACACGATGGACGTGCTGGACATCTACGCCCAGTTCAAGGACATCGCGGACGAATGCCGCGACGAGCAGAAGCCCGCCTTCGTCGATATCCGCACGTACCGGTACAAGGGCCACTCGATGAGCGACCCGCAGAAGTACCGCTCGCGCGAGGAGGTCGAGTCGTACGAGAAAGAGAAGGACTCGATCGCGATGCTCGCCGCGCACCTGATGAACGACCGCAAGTGCCTCTCCGAGGACGAATGGTCCTCGATGCAGGACGAGATCCGCGAGCGCGTGCTCAAGTCGGTGAAGTTCGCCGAAGAGGCGCCCGAGCCGGACGTCGACGCCGAACTCTACAGCGACGTGTTCGTGAACCCGCTGCCGCAGATGAGCCCGACGCGCGACTACGTGCAGGGCCAGCGCAACCACCTGCTCAAGGATGGCGACGAGTGAGTTTCGGCATTTTCGTCCCGATCATCGTGCTCGCGATCGCGATCGCCCTTGTGCGCGCGATGGGCGTGCTGATGGTCAAGCCCCGGAGCACCGAACGCGTCTACACCAAGCCCGTGATCTCCGGATCGTGGGGCCAGCAGCAGGCGACAGCGCAGCAGACCGACACCACCTCCCGTGAGCCCCACGCATGACCGCGACCTTCGTTGAGCCCGAAGCCAGTCTGTTCCGCCGGTGGTCGTTCGAGCCGGACTTCGACAAGCCGCTGCCTTCACGGGAAGGGGATCGCGTGATCCAGTTCCGCGAGGCGCTGCGCGAAGCGATGAGCGAGGAGATGCGCCGCGACCCGCGCGTCTTCCTGCTGGGCGAGGAAGTCGCCGAGTACAACGGCGCGTACAAGGTCAGCCAGGGGATGCTCGACGAGTTCGGCGCCCAGCGCATCATCGACACGCCGATCTCGGAGAACGGGTTCGCGGGGATGTCGATCGCCGCGGCGATGCGCGGCCTGCGCCCCATCGTCGAGTTCATGAGTTGGTCGTTCTCGCTGGTGGCCGCGGACCAGATCCTGAACAACGCGCCCAAGATGCTCTACATGAGCGGCGGGCAGTTCGGCTGCCCGATGGTCTTCCGCGGCAACGACGGGGCCGGCGGCCAGTTGGGCTCGACCCACTCGTGGAGCGTCGAGGGCCTCTACGCCAACGTGCCGGGCGTGAAGATCGTCATCCCGAGCAACCCCTACGACGCCAAGGGCCTGCTGAAGACCGCGATCGTCGACAACGATCCGGTCTTCTTCCTCGAGTCCGAGCGCATGCTGGGCGACAAGGGCCACGTCCCCGAAGAGGAGTACTACATCCCCTTCGGCAAGGCGGCCCTCCGCGCCCAGGGCGACGCGTGCACGATCGTCTCGTTCGGGCGGCCGGTGAACTTCTGCCTCGAAGCCGACAAGGAACTCCGCGAGCAGGGCATCGAGTGCGACATCCTCGACATGCGCACCATCCGCCCGCTCGACATCGCCTCGGTCATCGAGAGCGTCAAGAAGACCAACCGCATCGTGGTGGTGGATCAGTCCTGGCCCTTCTCGAGCGTTGCGAGCGAGGTCATCACGCAGGTGATCGAGCGCGGGTTCGACTGGCTCGACGCCCAGCCCGTGCGGGTGAACAGCGACGACGTGCCCACGCCCTACGCCAAGCGGCTGGAGCAGGCGTACCTGCCGAACAAGGGCAAGATCGTCGCGGCGGTGAAGAAGACGCTGGGGCAGGGTTAAATGCTGCCGCACAACTTCCACGACTGGTATGTTGCGCGGTACGAGCACCGTTGCTCCGAGCGGGTCTTTATCCTCGATCTCGACCCGCCCGGCGTAAGGCACGAATTGCCGATGCGTGTGATCTTCGAGGGAGTAGGAGCGGTCCAACTCGATTTTCCGTGGGAGAAGAGCATCATCTCCGAAATCACTGACGACGAGCGGCGCTGGACGATGGGCCTTGATGAGCGCTGCGAGTGCGTTATCCGATCGCTGGATCCAAGCGTGGTTTTTCTGCAGACACCGGAATCGACGACATTTGATGAGCTTGTTGAAGCGCTGGATCGAGCCTCTCTGAGATTCTTTGAGATATCGACAAGCTACGGGTTGGACGGCTGGATCATCGCCGAGCGGGCGTCCGCTGCGCCACGCCATGACTCACTTGAGACTACGCTGTAGGCCGGTTCACGAAGCGAGGTAGATCTATGCCGATCGAAGTCACGATGCCGCGCCTGTCCGACACGATGCAGCAGGGGACGGTCGTCAAGTGGAATGTCAAGGAGGGCGACGCCGTCAAGACCGGCGACATCCTTGCGGACATCGAGACCGACAAGGCGACGATGGAACTCGAGTCGTTCGACGACGGCACCGTCGCGGTGCTCGCCGCGGGCGAGGGCGACAACGTGGCCATCGGCGAGGTGATCGTCGTGCTCGCCGGGAAGGGCGAGGACGCGAAGGACGTCAAGGCCTCGTTCGGCGGCAAGAAGCAGGGTTCCTCCGCGGAGCCCGCCGAGAAGAAGAGCGGGGGAGAGAAACAGGCCGCGGAGGGCGCGTCGTCGAACGGGAAGGCGTCGAGCAACGGCGCCGCGACCGCGGTGGCCGAGGAGGACGACCACGAGGACTCGCACGGCGGGTCCGAGGTTGGGGGGCATTCCGGGGGCGGCCGGATCTTCGCCTCGCCGCTGGCCAAGAAGGTTGCGGACGAGATGGGCGTCGACCTCGCGGAGGTCAAGGGCACGGGCCCGAGCGGACGGATCGTGAAGGCGGACGTTGAAGCCGCGGCCAAGGGCGGCGCGCCGGCGTCGCAGGCGCGAGGCGAATCGCGGGCGGAATCCCGTGGGCAGGCGCCGGCCCCGATGATGCCTCCTGTGGGCGCGGCCCTGGAGAAGAAGACCGTCGCCCTCTCGAACATGCGGCGGACGATCGCAACGCGCCTCGTCGAGAGCAAGACGACCGTGCC
>JBQLZI010000210.1:0-4835 GCA_052168195.1 Phycisphaerales bacterium | reverse complement strand
CGGCGAGCGAGGCGGGCGGTCCGGCCCGGCGCGCGTCGAGGAACCGGAAGTAGTGCTGCTGGCCAGCGGAATCGAACGAGGGGCGGTCGAGCACGCCCACCTGGAAGCGCTGGGGCTGCCTGGAGCCCTGCGGCATCGCCTCGCGGACCTGATCGAGCGAGTCGGCCAGCGGGATAGTACGCAGGCCGTCGCGGACGAACGAGCGACCGATGCCCGGGAGTTGGCGGAACTCGTCGGCGCTGAGCCACTCGTTGTTCTGGACGCCGATGTACGGCGACTCGATCTCGATGCCGTGCTTCTCGCGGATGCGCTCGACGACCGCCTGGGCGATCGTCTCGAGTTCGGTGCGCTCGGCGCGCCAGCCCTCGGGGAGTTGGCGGAAACCGTTGGCCGCAGTGGGGTACTCGCTGACGTCGTCGAGGCCCCGCCCGCGGATCTCCTGCTCGGCGTCGGTCATGATCGCTTCGACCTCTTCGCGGAGCAGTTCGGCGCGGACGTTCTCTCGTTCCTCGGAAAACTCGCCCGGGAAGACGTCGCGGCGGGCCTCGTAGCGCTTGCGGACGTTGATGGGGTCGAGGGTGACCGCGTCGGCGATGGCGTTGGGGTTGAGCGTGATCCACTCGACCTTCACGCCGACGGGCTGGCGGTAGCCGAAGCCGTAGTCGCCCTCGCCGCGGTTCACGTCGCGGTAGGCCTCGAACTGGGCTTCGAGTTCGGGCGTCGCGGGGCGAGGGATCTCGGCGAGGAGGGAGTCGGCGGGGACGATCGAGGCCTGCAGGCGGGCGACGTCGAGAACCCGGTCGGCGAAGCGGACGGCGCGGGCGGCGCTGAGTTTCGGCGCGGAGACGTAGCCGCTGCGCAGCCGCTGGATCGCGAAGAGGTCGGCCAGGGCGCTGTCGACCGCGGCGGGATTGCCGCCGCCGAGTTGGGCGCGGCGCTGGAGCAGCGCGTCGCGGGCCTGGGCGAAGGCTTGATCGATGCTCACCTGGCCCTGGAACTGCTGGGCGTACTGCTGGGCGTAGGTAGAGGCGACCTGGTTGATGAGTGCCTCGGCGTCGCTCGGCCCGCCCCGGTATCCCGCGGCGGTGGCCTCGGCGGTGAGCAGGAGCCAGTGCTCCTCGTTCTCGACGCCGAGGGCGTCTCTGGGCACGCCCATGAGGGACTCGACCGCGTTGATCTCCTGCGCGGCGCGCTGGATGTCGAGCGTGGAGTACGACCCGCCGTCGAACCGGGCGACGGCGCGGCCCGCGGCGGACTGGCCGATCTGCTGGATGGCCTGGGGCACGAGGAAGGCGATCATCAGCAGCGAGCCGCCGACGACGAGGATGATCTTGTTGTACTTGCGGAAGAATTTCAGCATGGCGTTCGCGCGGCGAGATCGTGCGTGGAGAGGGCGTACCGGCGGGAAAGCGAGAGGATACGCCGCGGGGATGGGGCGTGCCGGGAAGGAAAACGCCCCGGCGTGCGTGGGCCGGGGCGTTCGTGGATCATCAGGTTAGGCCGGGGTTTAGCGGTAGAACTCGACGATGAGGTTGGTGTTGACGTCGAAGGGGATCTGGTCGGGCGTGGGCATCGCGGTGACGGCGCATGTGAGTTCCGACGGGTTGACGTCGATCCAGCCCGGGGTCACGTGGCCGACGAGCGACTCCATGTTCTCGCGGACGACCTTCTGGGTCTTGTCCTTGATGGTGATCTTGTCGTTGAGGTTGATCTGGTAGGAGGGGCGGTCAACCTTGCGGCCGTTCACGCGGACGTGGCCGTGCGCGACGAGCTGGCGGGCGGCCCAGATCGAGCGGGCGAAGCCGGCGCGGCGGACGACGTTGTCGAGGCGGCGCTCGAGGAGTTCGAGGAGCACCTCGCCGGTGTTGCCCGTGCGGCGGGCGGCCTCGTCCATGTAGCGGCGGAACTGCTTCTCGAGCACGTTGTAGTGGTAGCGAAGCTTCTGCTTCTCGTTCTTGCGGATGCCGTAGTCGCGCAGGCGGCGACCGCGGTAGCCGTGCATGCCCGGCGGGTTCAACTGGCGCTTGCTGGTGTGCTTGGGGAGGTCCGCGATCGGGACGCCGACGCGCCGGGACAGCTTGACCTTGGGGCCGGTGTAGTTGGCCATTCTTCGTGCTCCGTCTCCCCCGCGGTGTCGCGAGGGGTGCTTCGGGGTTCTGGAAGCGACCCGCGGGTGGCCGCGGCTGCGGTCCGAGTCGGGTCCGGTCCGTGGGATGTGCTCCCGGGAGGTCCGGGAGGGAGCCAATAGAAGGTCGCGGGGAGCCGGAAATCAACCGATCGGGGAAGCCCCTCGGAGCGTAGAGTCGGGCGATGCGGATCATGCTCGTCAGCCCGAGGGGGTTCTGCGCCGGAGTCGAGATGGCCATCGAGGTCGTCGAGCAGCTGCTCGACGCGCTCGAGGAGGCCGGCGAGGAAGGCCCGGTGTACGTCTACCACGAGATCGTCCACAACAAGCACGTCGTGGGACGGTTCCGGCACCGCGGGGTCGCGTTCGTCGAGGACGTGGAGGATGTGCCCGAGGGCTCGCTCGTCGTGTTCTCCGCCCACGGGGTGTCGCCCGAGGTGCGGGCGAAGGCCCGGGCTCGGAACCTGCACGCGATCGACGCCACCTGCCCGCTGGTGACGAAGGTCCACGCCGAGGCGATCCGCTACTCGAAGCAGGGCTACCAGATCCTGCTCGTGGGCCACAAGGACCACCAGGAGGTCATCGGCACGCGCGGGGAGGCGCCGGACGCGATCCAGGTGGTCGAAGCGCCGGGCGACATCCCGTCGCTGCGCATCGACGACCCGGACAAACTCGTGTACCTCACCCAGACCACGCTCAGCACCGACGACGCGGGCGTCATCATCGATGCGCTCAAGCGGGCGTTCCCGAACATCAAGGAACCGCCGAGCAGCGACATCTGCTACGCCACGACCAACCGGCAGCACGCGGTGCGGACGTTCGCGCCGCGCGCGGACCTCGTGCTCGTGATCGGGTCGAGCAACAGCAGCAACTCGGTGCGTCTGACCGAGATCGCCGAGAACGTCGGCACGCCCGGGCGGCGCGTCGACGACGCGAGCGAACTGCGATCCGAGTGGTTCGATGGCGTGCGCACGGTGCTGGTCACCGCGGGCGCGTCGGCGCCGGAGGACCTCGTCGCGGGCGTCTGCAAGACGCTCATCGATTCCTTCGGCGGGGAGATCGAGATCGTCTCCACCATCGACGAGGACCAGGAGTTCAACCTGCCCGCGTCGCTGCGCCGCTGGATGGCCGAGAAGGGCGTGGAGAACGGGACCGAACGCCTGCGCATCGGGCACTACGACTACACCGCCGAGGTTTACGGCGCCGTGCCGCTGACCGTCAGCGCGAAGAAGTAAGCGCCGATCAGTCTTTCTCGAGCGGGAGCGGTTTGCCTGCGAACTCCATCGCCGGCGCGCCCCAGGGAAGGTCGAAGCGGTCGCGGGTCGTGCAGTAGCCAAGCCCGGCCATGCGGCCGACGGCGGCGAGTTTCGCCGGGTCGATGTGATACCGATCGTTGAGAATCGCGTCGTCGACGTGCGCGTGCACCACGCGTCCGAATACGACATTCCCGCCACCGGGGGCGCCCGGGTTCGTACGAACCACATGCGTCGTTTCGCACTCGAAGGACACGAGCGATTCCCGCACGCGCGGCGGCTTTACGACCGCGCTCGGCGCGGGTGTGAGTTTCGACAGGTCGAATTCGCTCTCGCCGTAGGGCAGTTCCTGCGCGCACGCGGCCATCTGGGCGGCGATCGCCTCGCTGACGATGTTCACCACGAACTGTCCGACGCCGCCCTCGTCGCGCATCTTCGCGTTGCGGAGCGAGTCCTTCTCCGTGCCGTCGGCGTTGTTCGCCGGGCAGAACATCAGCGTCATCGGGTTGGAGCCGACCGCCGTGAAGAACGAGAACGGCGCGAGGTTCGTGTGCTCGCCGCCCGGCGAGACGGTCGACACGAACGCGATGGGCCGCGGCACGATGGCGCCGATGAGCAGTTTGTAGCGTTCGGCGACGCCGAGCGACGACGGGTCGATGTCCATGCGCAGAGGGTAGGGATCACGGCCCGACGAAGGCGTCGGTGTCGGTCGTGGGGCGTTCGACGCCGCGGAGCGACGGACGGTCGACGCGGGTGAGACTCGCGGGGAGCCAGATGTTGTCGCCGTTGGGCAGCACGGGCGAGAAGGTGAAGTCGACCGAGCCGTCGTTGAAGAGGATGTTCTGTCCGCGGCCGCCGTGGTTGCGCGAGCGTGCTTCGGGATCGAAGCGCTCGCCGAAGCGTGCGCGTTCGACGACGGGGCTCTTGTCGGCCATGACGACGATGCGCGAGGCGCCGCTCCACGCGGGGCGCGGACGCGTCGGGAGTTGGTAGGAGTACGAGACTTCCTCGAAATCGCGCCAGTCGGTCTGGTCGGGCTCGTGCATGTGCCGCGGCGCGCCGGGGCGGCCGGGGCAGGCGAGATCGGCGAGTTTCGCGTGGCCGCTGCGTGCGAGTTCAAAGAGATTCGCGCTGTTGGACTGGCGGGGCGTGCCCACGTTCCACCACGAACCGGAGAAGCCCGCGGCCGCGAGCGGCAGGCGCCCGCCGTAGTCCTGCGAATACAGCCCGAAGCCCACGCCGGCGTTGCGCATGGTGTTCTGGCAGGCGAGCACGCTCATCTCTTCGCGGGCGCTCGAAACGATGGGCCACAGCACCGCCATGCCCAGCATCGCGGCGGCGGCGGTCGAGACCATGTCGCGCAGCGAGAAGCGCGAGCGCGGCGCCTGGGGACGGTCGGCGTACGCGAAGCGCCTCGAGCGCTCCTCCGCGTCGATGCGCGCCTGGATCGCCGCGAG
>JBQLZI010000209.1:0-4842 GCA_052168195.1 Phycisphaerales bacterium | reverse complement strand
TGCTCGTTGTGGGCAACCCTGTGGTGGTCGATCGTGTCGTCGATGCGCTCTGCGCCGTCGAGGGCGTGCGGCCCGCAAACCCGGGTGAGTTCACGGCGCGGGCGTACCTCAACGGGCGCCTGACGCTCGACCGCGCGGAGGGCGTCGCGGCGTTGATCGCGGCGTCGAGCGAAGCGGAGCGACTCGTCGCCGATCTGACGCTCCGAGGCCGCGCCGGCGACGCGATGCGCGCGTGGGCCGAGGAGATCGCCGCGTTGCTCGCGCTCGTCGAAGCCGGCATCGACTTCACGGATCAGGAAGGCGTCGTCGCGATCCCGGCGCACGAACTTGCCGGTCGTCTGGAGACGCTTCAGAGCGCGATCCGCGCGGAATCGGGCGGCGCGGCGGCGTGGGAACGCGAGACGAACACGCCGCGGGTCGCGCTGGTCGGCCCGCCCAACGCGGGCAAGAGCACGCTCTTCAACGCGTTGCTCGGGCGGGACCGCGCGGTGGTGAGCGAGACCCCCGGCGCCACGCGCGACGCGCTCGTGGAGCCGTGCGACCTCGGGCGGTTCGCCGGTCCGCTTCCGGGCGGCGCGGCGCCGAGCGTCGAACTTGTCGACCTCGCGGGTCTCGACGCGGCGTTGCAGGCCCGGTCCGCGATCGACGCGGCGGCGCAGCGGGCGGCGCTCGAGCACCTTCAGCGCGCGGATCTGCTCGTGCTGTGCGATCCGAGCGGGGCGTTCGAGCGGGCGCCATGGGCCGCGACGCTCGCAAGCGGGCCGGCGCGGCTGCGTGTGCGCACGAAGGCGGATCTGCCTTCGCCTGATCCATCCGCGGACGCGCTGCCGGTCTGCGCGATCGACGGTTACAATCTCGGGCCGCTCGCGCGGGCGATTGCCGACGCGGTGTTCGCTTCAACGGCGAGCGAATCGAACCTGCTGCCCCGCCACGCGCTGGCCGCGGGCACGGCGGCCGAGGCGCTGGATGATGCGCTTGTGCTGACGCGCGATGCGGCAGACCCGGAGCGCCTCGACGACGCGGAACTCGTCGCCGCGGCCCTCCGCCACGCGCTCGACGCGCTGGGCGACGTCGTGGGCGATATCAGCCCGGACGACGTGCTCGGGCGCATCTTCAGTTCGTTCTGCATCGGGAAGTGAGCCGCTTCAGCCGCGCATCGCCTCGAAGCGCGCGCTGGCCGATTCCATGAAGCGGTCGAGGTACGCCTCGAGAAACCGTTCAACGGCGGCGGCGGTGGTCGCGTCGTCGACGCCCCAGCAGGCTGAGAGCAGGTCGACGCCGTCGAGGTCCATCTGCACGAGCACGCGGCCGTCCATCGCGAACACGCTCGGGAGTTTGTCGGCGAGGTAGGCGGTGAGCGCGTTCTGCGCGGGGCCTCCGATCGCGATCGTCGGGAATTCGCGCGCGTCGGCGGTGTTGAGCCAGTGGATGTCCGTGCAGACGATCGGCTCGAAGGACGGCGCGCCTCCGTCGGCTTCGAGATCGAGCCACGCGGCCACGTGCTCGCGGACGGCGTACGCGAGCGGGCGCGCGGCGCGTTCGGCGTCCAGCGTGATCCCCGTGACGATGAGCAGGGGGGAGGCGGCGTCGGGCTGGCTCATCACGCGGCGTCCTTCTTCGTGTCGGATCGGTCATCGAGGTCCTGGCGGAGCGCGTGGAGCCCGCGGGTGCGGAGCACGCCCAACTGCCGTTCGGTCTCTTCGAGACGTCGGCGGGTCTTGCGATCGCTGCGCACGCCGAGGATGACCGAGAGCACCGTCACCCCGGCGCAGAAGACGATGGCGCCGCGCATCGCGCCCAGGTCGTTCCACATCCACAGGGCGCCCATCGCGACGACGGCGGCGGGCGTGGCGTAGATGCGGATCAGACTCCTTCGGCGGGGCCTCACCCCGCGGTTATCGGCTATTTCGCCCTTCGACATTCGGGCTGGCTTTCGCGGGGCAGCGCTGCGACGATTCCCCGATGTCCGGCGATCCCGCCCATGCAGCGGACCTGACCTCCCCCGATGAGCGGTCGGGGCGGCTCCGCGCGCTGCTCGGGAGCATGCGGATCCGCAAGAAAATGATCATCCTGCACACCGCGTTCTCGCTGGCGCTCGCGGTGGTGCTGCTGGCGGCCCTGCGGCCTTCGATCAGCGACGTCGTCGCGTCGGCGGAGCACCAGTCGTGCCTTGTCGCGATCGACATGCTGACGCTCGACCCCACCCTCGCGACGACGGCGGCGCCCGAGGGCGTCGAACTCCGCGCAGGGACCGCCGATGAGGTCGGCCTGACCGACCGCGAGGCGCGGCTCGCGCGCGAGGCAGCGGGGGCCGCGATCTTTCTCTACGGCTCCGGGGATAAGCCGCAGGAAGCGGTCCGCTACGACCCCTCGCGCGACCTGTTCCTCTACGCGAGCACCAACGCGCTCGACTCGCGGCGCGCGGTGACGCGGATGTACCTCTTTCTGGCGGCGGCGCTGCTGGGTTTCTACCTGCTGATCGCCATGTCGCTCGAACTGGTGGTGCTGCCCAAGCAGGTGTACGGGCCGATCCGCGCCCTGCTGCGCGCCGACCTCGCGGTGCAGGAGGGCCGGCGCGAGCAGGAACTGATCGACACCGGCGAGATCCCCAGCGACGAACTCGGCGAGATCATGCGCTCGCGCAACGAGTCGATCGTGCGTCTGCGGCGGCACGAGACCGCGCTCAACGACGCGCTGAAACAGTTGGAAACGGTCGCGCTCGAACTCAAGCGCAAGAACCATCTGCTCGAGACCGCGCGGCGGAACCTCGCGGATCAGGACCGCCTCGCGTCGCTGGGCATGATGTCGGCGGGGATCGCGCACGAACTCAACACGCCGCTGGCGGTGCTGAAGGGGCAGGTCGAACGGCTCGCGGACGAGCCGGGGAGGGGCGTGGCCGACAACCAGGCGCAGTTGATGCTCCGCGTGGTGAAGCGGCTGGAGCGGCTCAGCGAGAGTCTGCTCGATTTCGCGCGCGTGCGTCCCCCGACGCGCGAACGGGCGGCGCTGAGCGCCATCGTCGACGACGCGTGGACGCTCGTGCGCATCGACCGCGAGGCGAGAGGAGTGCGGCTGATCTCGCGCGTGCCCAGCGGCCTGACGGTGCTCGCCGATCCCGATCGGCTGGGTCAGGTGCTGGTGAATCTGCTCCGCAACGCCGCCGACGCGATGGACGGGCACGGGGCGATCACGGTGCTGGCCGACGCGTTCGAGCGCGACAACCGGCGCTGGGTCTCGATCCGGGTCCGCGACGAGGGGCCGGGGATCGCGCCCGAGGTGCTGTCGAGACTGTTCGAGCCCTTCGTGTCTACGCGGCTGGACGCGCGGGGCACGGGGCTGGGGCTCGCGGTTTCCGAGGGGATCGTCCGCGAGCACGGGGGGGTGATGCTGGCCCACAATCTGACCGCCGAGGAGGCGTCCGCGACGGGGGCGGAGTTCGAGATCGTGCTCCCGGACGACGAAGACGGGCATCCCGTCGCGGGATCGCCGGTTGATGCCTCGACCGAACCGGACGATGATGGCCCCGTATTGTCGGTGCCGCCCGACCGTTCCCGACCCGAGCACCCGTGACCACAGCGACCAGCGATCCCGAGCACGCCGACGCGTCGCGCCCAGCGCCGGTGCTGTCGATCGTCGCGCTCGACGACGACGCGGATTTCCGCGAGTTCATCGCGGCCACGCTCGAAACCGAGGGCCACGAGATCCGCGTCGCGGCGACCCCGGACGAGTGCTACGCGCACATCGAGGAGCACATGCCCGACGTGCTCCTCCTCGACATGAAAATGGGGCGGCACTCGGGCGAATCGGTGCTGCTCGAGGTGCGCAAGCGCTGGCCGAAATTGTGCGTCATCGTTGTGACCGGCTACCCCTCGCTCGAGACGATGCGCCAGACGTTCAAGCAGGACGTCTACGACTATCTCGAGAAGCCGTTCTCGCTCGACGAGTTGCGCACGACGCTCGCGAGCGCGGCCCGGGAGCACAACCTGGGCGGGCGCCCGCAGGACCGGCTGCGCCACGAACTGGGGCGGCAGATCCGCCTCGCGCGCACCGACCGCTCGTGGACGCTCAAAGAACTTTCGGAGCACTCGGGCGTGAGCGTCAGCCAGTTGTCGAGCATTGAACGCGGGGCGCACCTGCCGAGTCTCGAATCGCTGCTCGCGATCGCCGGCGCCCTGGACGTCCAGCCCTCGGCGTGGCTGGGCGAGGCGGGGTTCTGAGCCCGGCGCGAGCCCCTCACGGGACCGGTCGATAGACATCCCCGGGCGCCCGTCTATCCTTGCCCGCATTCCACCGCGGCTGTGGCGGAATTGGCAGACGCGCTAGATTCAGGTTCTAGTGGGGATTACACCCCGTGGAGGTTCGACTCCTCTCAGCCGCACTTTTCTCGTAAGCCCCTGACACGACCCGGACTTGCGCCGGGTCGCGTCGCTTTTGGAAGGGCTTGCCGGCCCGGGGAAAACCGCCCGGAAACCTGCAACAGCCCCGGCTCCCCCGGCGTACCGGAGAACTGTGAAGGTCTCTTTACGAGGATGCGATCATTGTGTACGCTCCTCGACTCATTCGGCGGCCCGGACAGTCTCCGGGCCGCAACCCGTTATGGCTGAAGGAGAATCGAGCATGGCCCACCTGACGAGGCCCAACGCCCCGGCCCCGCGCCGTTCGGCGTTCACCCTGATCGAACTGCTGGTTGTCGTGAGCATCATCGCGCTGCTCATCGGCATCCTGCTGCCGACCCTCGGCGAGGCCCGCCGTCAGGCCGGCATCGTGTCCTGCGTCGCGACGATCCGCGGCAACGCGCAGGGCACCGCCGCGTACACCGCGGACAACCGCGACCGCGTCCCC